>NZ_JBBBBL010000014.1:0-145993 GCF_037120585.1 Bacillus sp. CCNWLW194
ACAGAAAAATCCCCTCCATAGTAAACAGGTTAATGTGCTTTCTTTTTCCTGTCTACTATAAGGGGATCATATCATTTGGGGATGCTCTTCTTTTTTAATCTGAAATCACTTTCACATACATCCCTCTCACCGCTTTTTCATAAGCGCTATCACTCATCTGCCTTATGTTTTCTGACACAATAGACGAGTGAATAACTTCACCTGCATGAAGTAAAGGCGGATCAATAAGACGTACTTTATTTTTCTGTTGTAAATCATAATCGTTTCTATCTTCTTTTACTTTTACATTCGGATGAACTTTGCCTAATAAAGCATGTACTTCTGGATCACTACATTGCTTCAATTTTGAAATAAGTTCTTCATCTTCAAGAAGAAAATCATCTGCATGAATAACCCTCTTATAAAGAGCTAACTTTAACGTTTTCGCTAACATATCATTTCCATAAATATTCATTGGTTTCATAAAGAAATCGATTACTTCTTTGTAATACGTTTCTGTAAACCACTCTGCCATTTCGACACTTTGAAGAACCATTTTCCCATCTACAGCAATGACATCCTCTAAAAAACTGTGAACTTCTTCTAAAGAAACATACCCATATGTATACATATCTCGTAACGTATAATCCACTCTGTCTGCGCATAATTCTGGTGCTGACCTTTCGAGTAACGTCCATTTCGAATCATCTAACAAAATATCTTCATAGTTATAACCATACTTTGAAAGGATAGCTGGAATTTCTGAGTTTTTCACGACAGAACTAAATATCTCTTCATGATAACTTTCACCCTCATTATGAAAAACGTAATCAATCACGTGGGAAAAAGCAGTATGTGATACGTCATGCAGTAAACCTGCAATTTGTTCTTCAACTGAACCACCGAGTTTTTTCACTAATAACATAACGCCAACTGAATGATCAAAGCGCGTTACATTCCATTTCTCATTTATTAAGTAGCTTGCGCCATTTTGATGAATACCTTTAAGTCTTTGCACAGACTTACTTAAGATTAATTCTTCTAACACTTGATCCACTTCAAATTCTCCGTATAGTACATCTGATATGATCACTTATAATCCCCCTTTATTTCCGCCACGTCTTATAATCGTACCTCTTTTATGAAATTAGCACCAACAGAGATACTTATTGTTATTTGTTTTTATTGAAAAAAATAGAGAGCCGTCAGCTCTCTATTTTATAATCCTATTCAAACGTAACCTCCACCTGTACAATTTCCGACCTACTTCCAAGTCTTAATGGTGGCCCCCAGAATCCGAAACCAGAAGAAACAATCGCGTGAAATGCACCTTTTTGTGCGTATCCCCAGTCTAGTTCGTACATTCTTCTCGTTACAATATGATTCGGCGCCATTTGTCCGCGGTGCGTGTGACCGGATAATAGTAAATCTACACCAGCATCCGCTGCTTGTTTCAATTCAAATGGTTGGTGATCCATTGCGATAACTGGCATGGATTTATCCACTGTACTCATAAGTTTTTCAAAGCTTTGGCGATCTCGCTCTGTTTTATCTCTTCTTCCAACGAGATGGAAGTCATCTTCAATGGTGATCACTTCATCTAACAAAATACGAATATCGATCTTATCCATCTCTTGTAAAAATTCTGGAACCGCTCGTCCGTAATATTCGTGGTTTCCTAACACACCATATACGCCTAGTGGAGCTGTCATTTCTTTCATAATATGTCTCATATTTTTTTGAATGAACACACCTGGATGATCATCTATAATATCTCCTGGCAGTAAAATAATATCAGGCTCCATTTCATTTACATGACGAACAAGCCTTTTCAAATGCGAAACGCCAGATAATTTACCAAAATGCATATCAGAAGCCATCGCAATGCGTAAGCTTTTACGTCCCTCTACTCTTTTGGGTATGTGCACCTCGTATTTTCTTACTACCGGGCTATATGCGTTGAATACTCCGTACGCAAAGATAAAGATAAAAGCAGCTAACACAGTCGTCCCTGTCCAAATAATTGCCGCTTCTTTCTCCACCCCAAACTGTAAAAGAAAGACTGTAATATTAGCAAGTGGCAACAACATAAGCGCATATTGGATGACCGCAAACCAAATCGAACCAATCGTTCGTAGGAATGGCAAAAACTTAAACACTTGCACGAGAATGTACGCATATGAAATAAAACCGACTACGAAAGCGTAATACCCCCAAGACTCCCAGCCAAATACCGCATGAAGCCAAACCCATCCGTTCCAGCCTATGTAAAGCATAAGTAATGTGTATATAATTAATATAGTAAATATACTGAGATAACGAAGATTCTTCACAACTAGCCTCCTCATTCATTTCTTCTATTATAACTTGTTATGCACTTATAGCGTAAATATTAAGCACAGCGATCTTTACAATAAAAACCATTTCTATATTTTAAGTTCATAAACGACTCCCCGACCATTACATTTACTTATAGTCTATACGCACCGCTTCTTCTAATAACAAATCCAACCATTCTTCCATAGTTCCTATATCTCGTAAAACTTTCTTATTTCTTAAATGTAATTCTAATACTCTATTCTCTTCATTAATAGCATATATTGTGCCCAAATCCATTGAATCTGCAAAGACAAAATATGAATCAGGAATTTTTTTAGAAGCATATAGTTGTTGAAAGTTATACAAATCAAATGGTTGAAAATATTCTTCCTCATTAGAAAGACCACCAATTTTCGGCTGCCCTGCTATACGAACTAAATTTGCCAAAAAGCTTCCGTTCATAAGAGATAGTAGATATTTATATGGCTCCGGAAATACAGTTTCCATCTCATCTTCAAATACTTGAATCTCTTCTTTACTAAGTGGCGGATTCACCACGTTCATCCAATTAACTTTATCTACATTTCCAAATACCCTAGTTCCAGTTCTTACAGTTTTTGTATCTTTTCTATATACAGGTTCCAATTTTTTTATAATAATATTGTGCATAATTTCAACTCTTTTCATACAAACTTAACACTCTAATACATTCAGCTTTCTTTCCATAGTACTATCTCGACATTATACTCATTGTTTAGCAAAGAAAAAGAACTTCGCAATAAAGCACAAAATTCTAAGCTAGCAAATCCCCAAATATATCAATCCATTCCTCTAAAATTCTACCAAAATCATTAATATTATCTTGTTCATCAAAGCCTTTTTCAATTAACTCATCTGCTAAAATGTCTCTCAACTCATGTATTGTTTCAATTTCTAATATACGAAAATCCTTACAATCTACAACCCATACTAGTTCAGGCGCATTTTCCATTAATATTTTTTGCAATAGTTCTTTTGTATCCTGCTTAAAATTGTACAAGTTGATTTTTCCTTTCTATAAATAAAGACGCATCGCTCATAGAAACTCCGCCTTTCGCCTTATAATACGTTTCAACAATTACTAGCTACATTTTAAATATTATCAAGCTGTAATATTTAGAGGGATATTTATAAAAAGCATTGTGAGTACTACCACAATGCTTTTTATAACTGCAAATTTATTTTATAATATCAAATTCAATTATGCCTGTAGACTCAAACCTCTCAATTATATGTTTCTCTTTGTTATCTGTACAACAAAAAAACACATGAACAGGGGTTGGAAAAGTGACTAACTCCCCATATTCCCTACCTTCTACCCACTCCATACACGTATCAGACAATATGTTTATTAACACTTTAAAATTCTCATTGTCATTCACCAACAATTTATCTGTTTCACTAATCAAAATTACATATTGCTTAGATATTAACCAACTTAAATCGTTCATACACTCATCAAAAGCATTCCAGTTACCACCGAAATAATCTGGGAAATTCATTTTCTTTGAGAATTCGCTGAATAACCCACTCATATCCATACATTTACTACCATCAATAGATATTAATTGGCTATTCTCTTCTATATTTAAATGTTTGGAACGATTAAATTCATTTATAAATAGTAAATGTATAAATGGAGGAGTTAACGATTTTATTTTATTATCAATTCGCATGATCTTATCATCCTTTTTTTATGTGGTAATTGAACAAAAATTTCATAGTGATTTTTTGTATAATATATTTTTCCATTTTGACCAATTACAAGCCTTGCTAGACATACGCATCTGTAGAGTATACATATTGACGAGGTACATTTCCACTACCATCCGTCTCATATAACGGATTAATACTATCTTCCACACAATCCTATTAATAATAGAAACATAAAAAAAGCACACAATCCATTCACAAAAGTGAACGTTGTGCGCCTTCATTTCTCATTCTATTTCATTTATTTCCTCAACTTATCCGCCTTCGCAATAAATTGTGCTGCTTCCGCACGGCTTACCGCTTTATCTGGAGCCCAGCCATTATCTGTTCCCACCGAAATCTTTTCTTGGATTAAAATATTGGCATACTTCGCACCCCAATGATTGTTTAAGTCAGCAAATTCTTTTGGTAGTTTTATATTTTCATTTCTTTCTAATTTATATGCATTTACTAACATAGAAGCCATTGATGCACGGTTAATTAACCCGCTTGGATTAAAGTTACCCTTCTCATCACCTTTTACAATACCTGCTTTTTCAACAGCAGCAATGTATGGAGTTGCCCAATGGTTTTGTGCATCAGGGAATGATGGCTTTGCATCTTTATTAATTTCTAACCGTAAAACAGTTGCTAATATTTTTGCAGCTGAACTACGATCGATATTTTCAGTCGGTGCAAATGTACCATCTGGCTTACCGTGCACTGCTTCTTTATCTACTAAATATTGAACTGACTCTTGTGCCCAAGCTGGTACATCTGAGAATTTAGGCTTCTGTTCAATTGCACTCGCATCAATTTCAAACTGTACTTGATATTTATGATCATATTTAATTGCTGGAATTAATATATGCATTTGCATATTATATTTTTTCGAAAACTCATCAATTTCAAATTGAACAACTTTCTTACCGTTATTTGCTTTATCTTCGGAAATTACTTTTACATCATGGAATGTCCCTAATTTTTTTTGGTCTTCTACTCTAAGATACTGGAAATAGCTACTATCTTGAATTGTTAACGTAACGATTTTTTTATCACCTTGAATCGTTACTTTTGCATTTTTTAAATATGTAGAAGCAACAGATGTTTCATTCGTTTGATCTTTATAAGTCTTTAAAATAACGTCATACGTGCCATCTGCTAGTTTGCTAGCTGCTTTTATTTCTACTGCCGCTTCTGCTTTCGCAATTGGTGCCATAATACTACTAAATGGAACTGCTAAAGTTGCCGCTATAACGAATGCATTAATATATTTTTTCTTAATCATTATCAGTATGACATCTCCCTTTATATGAATGTATCCAACATAACTATCATATTGATAATGATTATCAATGTCAAATGAAAATAATACTATTATTTCCTACATAAGTACGCTTTCCGCTCATTTTTAAATAGTAAATAATGCGCCGTATGAACTTTCCGTTCTAAATAATCGATAGAATACGAGCTTGATGGATCAACTAAATCACCTATCGCTCCTGAAAGGTGATCAATGACTTGCTGCAAAATCTCTAAGTTTTTCTTCTCACTTTCAGCATTCATTTCATCCATAATGTCACAAATAAGATACTGCACTCGCCGCAAACGTAATTCCTTTTGTTCCACTTATATCTCCTCCTTATTAGTCATATTACGGTTTAAATATATGGCACCATAGCTTAACCAATGCTAAAAAATAGAAAGGCAACCATCTTCATAAAGATGGTTGCCCTATTTTTAAACTTGCATCGCTTTTTCTCTCAAAGCTCTTCTCAGCAACTTGCCTGTCGTATTCTTCGGCAATTCTGTTAAAAATTCGATACTCATTGGCACTTTATATTTTGCTAAATGTAATGTGCAATAATGCATAAGCTCTTCTTCTGTTACGTTCGTTTGTTTCAGAACGACGTAAGCTCGCACTGCTTCTCCTAAGTTTTCATCAGGAACACCGATTACGACCACTTCTGCTACTGATTCGTGTGTATACAATACTTCCTCCACTTCACGAGGATATACGTTATAACCACCAACTAAAACAATATCCTTTTTACGATCAACAATATAGAAGTAACCTTCTTCATCCATTTTCGCTAAGTCTCCTGTATACAACCAGCCGTCCTTTAATGTCGCAGCTGTATCTTCTGGTGCATTATAGTAACCTTTCATAACGTTAGGTCCGCGAACAATTAATTCACCGACTGCGCCAACAGGTACTTCTTCCCCAAGTTCGTTCACAATTTTATTTTCTACATGCCAAATATTTGTACCGATTGATCCAGGTTTACGCGGACGATCTAGTGGGTTAAAACAAGTAACTGGTGATGCTTCTGATAAACCGTATCCTTCTGAAACAATTACGTCAAAACGTTTTTCAAAGTTTTGTAGAAGAGCAACAGGCATTGACGCACCACCTGAAATACAAAGACGAAGTGTCTTCACATCTTCTGCGCTTGCTTCTTCGAATAAATATAAATAATTGTACATTGTCGGTACACCGGCAAAAATCGTCGGTTCATACGTGCGACAAATACGGAATACTTCTTTCGGACTAAATTTCGGTAACATTAAAATAGTCGCCCCGTTCACAATCGGTGCATTTACTGCGACTGTTAAACAAAATACATGGAACATCGGCAATGCCGCAACGACGCGGTCATCAGCAGTATATTGTAAATACGAAGCCACATCGCTCGCATTACTATATAAATTTTTATGTGTTAACATAGCACCTTTTGGTTTTCCAGTTGTGCCCGAAGTGTATAGAATAACCGCTACATCTTCTTCATCTAGCTCTGGGCCTTCGTAAGTTAAATCTCCAGCCCCTATCATTCTAGTAAACGTTTTCATTTTTTCGGTTTCTGTATGGTTAAAATCTGATGAGGTTTCGCATATGATGATGTTTTCAAGTGAAGGAAGTCTTGTTGTAAGAGATTGTATAACAGGTAGAAGGACGTCGAGTATGATGATTGTTTTTACATCTCCATTTTGTAAAATGTAATGCATTTCGTCTGCTGTATAAATTGGATTAACTGGAATAACAGTTGCTCCAGCTTTCATTGTTCCGTATAAACCGACCAAAAAATGTGGTGAATTCCCAACAACTAATGCGACATTGTCCCCTTTTCCAATGCCCATTTCTGCTAAATTGCTAGAAAACCTTGTGACCATTTTGTTTAATTGGTCATATGAGACCGACTGATCCATAAATATATAAGCCGGTTTATCCCCCTTCTTTTTCGCCGTTTCAGCCAAAGATTGAACGAGATTCACACAAACCCCACCTTTATAAAATTTAGAATATTTAAAAATTCTAAATTAATTATATTAAAAGAAAATTAAAGTGGCAAGTAATATTCTATTAACTGCATATACACAGATCACCTCCTCTTAGTTTACTTTGGAAGGATAAGGGAATTTTATTTGCAAGTAATTTATGAAACTAGACCAAAAATCATTTTAGGATAATATGCACTCATCTTTTCTCTAATTTTAGTAAGTTCCTCTTTATTTAACGTCGTATGCTCTCCAAACAAGTTGATTGCGTCCGCTCCATCTTCATGAAAATACACCGTCACATATAATGTCGGTAACCCTGTATTGTCATCTATTGAAAAGACAACATCTGGTGTTTTATTAACAGTGCTGAATGTTTCATTTCTTTTCCACTTCTTATTTTGAAACATGTCTTGTATTTCCTGTATCTTTCGTCTGCTATCTGTATGCGTAAAATATATAACATTATCTTTCGCTGGTTTTCCAATAGATAAAAGTGTGCGACTTGAGGACGTTTCATCGTTACAGGCTGTCATTACGATGAGGAAGCTGAGCAATAATACAACGTACATTACCCTTTTCATTTCGATCCGCCTCCTTTTTAATATATATATTCCGTTATAAGGGGCAAATGCCCTATGATTTTATGGTAAATGAAATTATATCGGCGATTTTTCGAATATATCGACCGCAACTCGAAATATATCAGCGATTTTCCAAATATATCGGTCGTAACTCGAAACATATCAGCGATTTTTAAAATATATCGACTTACCGACAAAACATGACAATCAACGCAAAAAAAGAGGCTGCCCGTTATGACAGCCTCCCTTATTTTTAGAAGAATAAATGTAAGAAATCTTCTGTTGTGATGTTACCGAAGTAGCGCGCGATATCCACGCCTTCTAAAGCTGCTGTGAATGCATCTTTATCAAATTGTACGCCTGTTAGACGCTCTTCAATGTCATGAACATCTAGTGAACCGAAGAAGTCACCATAAATTTTGCATTCTGTTACTGTTCCTTTTTTCACTTCAAGACGAACGTCAACTTGTCCAACTGGGAAGCGGTGTGAATGTTGTAAGTTGAACTTCGGAGATTTTCCGTAGTTCCAGTCCCAATTACGGTAGCGCTCTTCAGAAAGTTTATGGATTGCTTTCCAATCCTCTTCTGTTAATTCATACGTTGGAATTTCTGTTTCTCCTTCGAAAATTGTTTCTAGAAGAAGTTGTCTAAACTCTTCTGTCGTCATTTTTTCGCTTAAGAACTCTGTAATGTTCGCAACGCGGCTACGGATTGATTTAATTCCTTTTGATTGAATTTTATCCATTTTCACTTTAAGTGCTGATACAACGTGATCGATTTCAGAGTCAAATAGTAACGTACCGTGACTGAACATACGACCTTTCGTTGAGAACTGTGCGTTACCTGAAATTTTTCTACCTTCAGCTAAAATATCGTTACGACCACTTAGTTCTGCATTTACGCCTAATTTACCAAGCGCTTTCGTTACAGGCTCAGTGAATTTTTTGAAGTTGCTGAAACTATCTCCATCATCTTTCGTAATAAAGCTGAAGTTTAAGTTTCCTAAATCGTGATATACTGCGCCTCCGCCTGATAGACGACGAACGACATGAATACCTTTTTCTTTTACGTAATCCGCATTAATTTCTTCTACTGTGTTTTGGTTTTTACCAATGATAATCGAAGGCTCATTAATATAGAACAGTAAATATGTTTCGTTAATATCTAAATTCTTCACACAGTATTCTTCAATCGCTAAGTTTATTCTAGGATCTGTAATTCCTTTATTATCAATAAATAACATCATATCACCTCATGAGTTCCATACGTAGCCACTATGCGCTAGCGTAATATGGCCACTGAAAATTTGTTTTGCTTCTGTTACTAAATCAGATGGGTTGCCTGTATGCGGTAAGTGCGTTAATAAAAGTTCTTTTACATTTGCATCTTTCGCAATACTTGCTACTTCTGTACTATTCATATGCCCTGCTTTTGCAGCCTCTTGATGTGCATACATATTACACTCACAAATGAAAAGATCAGCATCTTTCGTGAATGGAATAAATTCAGGAATATAACTTGAATCAGCGCTATATACTACAGCGTCATTCCCTGCTATAATACGCATCGCAAAGCATGTAACAGGATGAACAGTTTTTAAGAATGAAATCGAGAACGGTCCAACTTGAAGTGTTTCTTCTGGATTGTACGCGATTCCTTTCGTGTGTGGTTCATGCGTTAAAGAGTTGAATCCATTCTCATCAAACGTATGACCGTATATTGGTAGTTCTGGTAGTTGTCCCTTTGTCGCGCTCGTAATTAATCTCGCATATTGCAATACCCCAATGTCTGCAACATGATCGTGATGATAGTGCGACAATACAACTGCATCTATATCAGATGGTGTTATATATTTTTGAATCTGTGCTAGTACACCACTACCACAGTCTACAAGTAAACGAAAACCATCGTGTTCAAACAAATACCCCGACGTTGCTTCTCCCGCTTCTGGAAAGCCGCCCCAAAAGCCGACAACAGTCATTTTCATATGTATCCATCCTTTCTAAAACCGAGTAGGAATGCATGTTTTGCTTACATCCTACATTGTTAACTATAATCCATTTCCTAAACTTTTTCATTAATTTTCAATTTTGTTATAAAACAGTTATTGACTTTTGTTTTTTGTACTAATACAATAATAGTAAGAAATGGAAATGGAGGGATTGACATGATCGATCAACCAATGGAGTTCTTCAGAAATTTACCGACGAAAACTTGTGCGCACTGCGGGAAAGAAATTGATGAGCAGCACGAAGCATACCATAACAAATGTGATGACTGCGTCCACGAAGAATAGTAGTTTGTAAACAGAAAAAAACCTAGCAGACATAGTCTACTAGGCTAATAACATCGTATCCTTCATCGTTGAACCTTTCACCAAGAGCTCCAGTTCAAACTCATACAATTCTTTTTTTCGATAATTTTTCGTATGGATTTTATCCATCATCAGGTCGACAACTTTTCGGGCCATCTCATCGATTGGCTGTTCAATTGTCGTAATGCCTGGCTCTGTAATCTGTGATAAAATTTGATTATCAAAACCGATAACAGCGAGATCATCTGGAATACTCCAGTCATGGCGTTTCGCCTCTGAGATAATTCCAGCTGCTACCTCATCGCCTCCTGCCAAAATCGCGGTAGGATTTTTTTTGTCTTTTAATACTTCATGGAATATTCGTTTTCCATCCTCCCAAGAGAAAGCGTTTTCAAGAAAATCAATCGCTTCTACTTGGCGGCTCTTCTCCGTTATGGCACGTAAAAAGCCCATTTTTCGCTGTTGGCTAACAACTTTGGTTTCGTTACCACGACAAAAAATAAGATTGCGATATCCTTGTTCTAACACATGCTTAGCAGCTATGTACGCTCCTTGTGCATGATCAAACTTCACTGTTGGAACGTTTGCTTCCTCAATATATTCATTACATAACACGATTGGACCGTGCTGTAAGTATGGCTCTACATCTTCCCACGGATTTTCTAGTGAACATAGAATAATCCCATCTACTTGTTTCGTAGATAATAATTGTAAATACTCCATCTCTTTTTCCGGTAAATATCTTGTTTGACAAATAATCAGTTTATATTTATGTTCAGAAGCAGCAATCTCGATTGCTTCAATAAATCTACTGAAGAAAGGATTTGTAATCCTTGGAACTAGCACCGCAATTGTTTCCGTTTTTTGTTTACGAAGCCTTCTCGCCGCAGAATTAGGAACAAAGCCTAAATGCTTCATTGCTAATTGAACCCTTTTTTTCTTCTCATCTGAAACATATGGATGATTATTGATCACCCTAGAAACCGTTGTCCTTGATAACCCCGCTAATTTCGCCACGTCCTCTATAGTCGACACGAAATTCTCCCCCTTTGCATGAAAACGTTTTCTTAAATTGATTATATAGTATATTATTGGAAACTGCAATACGGGTTGTTATGATTTTACTATATTAATATTATACATAGGGAAAAGTATGTTAATGGGAGGGGAATTTATATTAGTTTTAGAAGTTTACAGTGGGCATATTTATAAAAATTGAAGGTGATATTTCATGAATCGGACAGATCGTTTATTAGCTATATTAATTGAATTACAAAGAAAACAAACCGTTACAGCAAAAAGCTTAGCCGAAAAATTTGAAACAAGTATAAGAACTATTTATCGAGATATGGATGCACTTAATGAGTCGGGTGTTCCAATCTATTCAATGACTGGCTACGGTTATTCCTTAATGGATGGCTATTTCTTGCCTCCCATTCAACTTACGCCTGAAGAGGCTGTTACTCTTTTACTAGGCGGTGATTATATCGAGAAAACTTTCACTTCTTCTTTTTCTGTACATGCGCAATCAGCAAAAGAGAAACTTGAGGTTGTACTCCCTGCTGATCAACAAAAGAAAGCCCGGGAATTACGAGGAACTTTTCGTTTTCTTTCTCCTATATTTTCGCAGCAGCAACCTGAACAAGAAAAACTTGAAAACCAACTGATCCTGTTGCAAGAATCTATTCAAAAAGAACAAGCTATCTCCTTTTCTTATCGTAAACCGAGGGAAACTACAAAAATGCAGCGGACCGTTTATCCTTACGGTTTAATCAATATTTCGGGAATTTGGTACATCGTTGCACATTGCTTACTTCGAAAACAAATACGTAATTTTCGTTTAGATCGTATGGAGGAATTACAGCAAGATCAAGAATTCTTTACAAAACCGAAAGACTTTTCTTTACAAAACTACAAACCTGAAAGCAATCGCACTGTTATGATTCATTTATTGTTTCCATCTCATATTGCACATAAGATTATTGAATCCCGCTACTTTTTTATAGATTCATACGAACATAAAGACAATGGCTTTCATGTCTTGTTGAAATCAAGAAACATAGACGAAGTGTTTCAATGGGTATTGAGCTGGGGAAGCCAAGTACAAGTACTTGAGCCAAAAATTCTTTCTGAGAAAATCCGTGATGAAGCAAAAAAAATGTTAAAACTTTAATTTCACTACTGACATAATGTTGTCAGTAGCCCTCCTTTATAGTAGGTATTAACAAATACATTTTCATAAAAAGGAGTTAGTGGTATGAAGAAATTTGAGGAATTAGCAGAGTATTACATAGAAGAATTAGAAAGGTACTCTATAAAACAATTTAGGACGAAGCCGTCTAGCGAAGAATGGTCTCTTGGTCAAATGTATAATCATTTAATTGCCTCTACATATATGCAGTTAGATGCAATCGCGAAATGTAAAACTGAAACACCATCAGCAACTAACAAGAAAACGGATATGGGTGAGAAAGTATATAAACTTGGTGCTTTCCCGGATATACAAATCAAAGTACCAAATCATCCTGGATATACACCTGAAAATCCCTCTAATAAAGAAGAAATACAAAAACGTATTCTAGAATTAATTACAGTTGTTAAAGACATTGAACCAACACTTTCTTCTATTCCAAGTGATTGTAAATTCGAACATCCTGGGCTTGGTTACTTAAATGCAGCAGAATGGTTCCAGCTTATTTCTATGCATTTTGCACATCATTTACATCAGAAAGATCGACTGGAACTTAAGGTTTGCTAAGTGTAAACATTCCACTAAAAAGAGACTGCCAATATTGGCAGTCTCTTCACTAAAATGTTGACTGACTATACCGTTATTTATAAAGTTCCGTATCTAGGCATGTTACTTGCTAGTAATGGAAGACTCTTTTTTAGTCAATAGAAAACCCCATCAATACGTCATCCCCGTATGATCCATCTTCATATTTTATTTGCTTTCTTTGTCTGCCTTCTTCTACAAATCCCATACGTTTGTACACCTTAATCGCCCTATCATTAACAGAAACTACGCCTAAGCAAATTTTCTCTAAACCTTTCTGCTCTTTAGCCCAACGAATAAGAAATTCAATTAGCTTCGTACCAATACCTTGATTACAGTACGCCTCTTTAATTCCCATTCCCATTGTGCCTGCATGTCGTAAGCGTTCTAATTCATATCGATTGAAAATTAAAAAGCCAACCACTTTTTTATCTACTTCATAAACTATATAAAGATTGCCTTTCTCATTACTTTTCCGTATTTTTTCTCTTTCTGCATTACTATCATTTGGTAATTTCTTTGGAGATACTATGAAAAACTTTGTAGTAGTTTCCGATAATATAATTTCTTTTCTAATATTCATAATTGCTTCCGCATCAATCTCTTTTGCTAATCGTATCACTAAATCACCTCGTACCTTTTTCTAAAAACTACAAAGAAGAATAGATAACGTGAAATTCATTATTTTAACTCCTCCCACTTCGCCCACACTTCTCTCCCATTTATATGATACATATTATCCTCGCGATCCATAAACCTATGGACGATAAATTCTCTCCTAATCGTACAAAAATCATCATGATATTGTTTTATGAATGCATTCATTTCTTTTTCCGTATACTGTTTCTCCGCATCTAACTTGCTAACTAAATGCTCTAACAATACTAGCTTTTTCTTCTTTTGACCTGGAATCGATTTTAGACGGTCCTCTTTATCGAAAAAGTTACGGATTGTTGTATCTCTGAATTTCATTTCACTTTCGGTCAATTTGTTATCCTCCATCGTTTTTTATTGTTTGTCCTTACTATTTTTTCTTCATTCTTTCACTTATACCATCTATAAAGCAATATCCACTGATTAGCACATAGTAAAATAAAAGTATCCCTAGTGTATCTTTCATACTTGTAAATTCCTCTTTATGAAATACGATAAGCGAAAGGGTGAAAACGAGAAAGAAGATTAGTGGATATAAGATAAAATAATAAGTAAGATTTCCTTTCATCATATCAGCTACTATGTAATATACTTCTGTTCAAATAGTTGCAATTCCTGTCCTTTTATTTAGCCCTACACATGAAATATGGTAAAATTAAGGAGAAGGAGGGTTGCAAATGACATTTCACTCTAAAATGGATACATTCTTCTTATCTATCATCAGTTTTGCTATTTTCACCACTGGTGCTGTAACAATACTTCCTCTCATATTTGATGATGAAGCTACTACAACAAATGCATACATTCTACTATCTATTTTCTTTCTATCTTCTGGCTTCCTATTATGGTGCTCCTTTTCTATTACATATACATTCTATGAGGATTACTTATTCGTGAAAGGTGGCCCATTTCGAAGTAAGATTCCCTACGGCCATATAACGAATATCTCGAAAACAGATAACATTTTAATTGGATACCGTATTCTCTCTTCAAAAGATTGTTATGAAATTTTTTATACGTCAGGAACTTTAGGAAGTGTAAAAATCTCACCGAAAGATCCTGAAAGGTTCATATCCGAACTACAGAAAAGATGCCCTGCATTACAATAAAAAAGCACCGAATAGGTGCTTTTTTCTACGCTTCAACCGATTGATTTTCAGCAATATTTCTAAATTGTCGTTTGTGCATCCAAGTTAATGAAGCAATTGTTCCAAGTGATAACACAACGATAAAGATCATGAGTATTCCAATGTTTTGCCACATGAAGTTAAAGTCTCCGCTTGATACGACTGCTTTCAATCCTGATACAGAATATGTCATCGGTAGCCAAGCATTAAATGGTTGTAAAAACTTCGGAATCAATTCTAGTGGGAATGTTCCAGCACTCGTTGTAAGCTGAATAATTAATGTGATGATGGCAATGAAACGGCCTGCATCACCAAATGCTGTTACTAAACATTGAATTAGTGCGATAAACGCTAAGCTTGTAACGATGCTAAAGAGTATAAAGTATGGAATACTTTGTACTTCTACACCTAATCCGAATAGTAATATGATATCTGCTACTATCGCTTGAATAATACCGACTGATAGTAAAACGCCGAACTTACTAATAAACCAACTAAATCCTGATTTCGGAACGCCGACTGTATCGCGTAATGGGTATACGATAGATAGTAGTAATGCCCCAACAAATAAACCAAGTGATAAGAAATACGGTGTAAATCCAGTTCCGTAGTTTGGGACTTCCGCCATTTTCTCCGTCTTCACTTTTACTGGGCTTGCAAACATATCATACGTTTTATCCGTTCCTTTTACTTCACCAGTTTTCTCTGCCCCTTCGCCAAGTTTCTCAGCAAGTTCACCTGAACCATCGTTTACTTTTACAAGACCATCTGTTACTTTTCCTGATCCGTCTGCTAGTTTATTTACTCCGTCGATTAGCTGGGTTGAGCCAGTTGATAATGCACCTAAGCCTGTTGTTACTTGACCGGAGCCATTTGCTAACTTGTTTACTCCATCAACTAGTTGACCTGTTCCTCCTGATAATGTACCTAATCCTGTTGTCACTTGGCCCGAACCGTCTGCTAACTTATTTACTCCATCGACTAATTGGTTTGTTCCTCCTGATAATGTGCCTAAACCTGTTGTCACTTGACCCGAACCATTTGTTAGCTGTCCTAAACTACTTGTTACTTTATTAGAACCGTCCGCTAACTTATTCGCTCCCAAGGTTAACTGTTCTGACCCTGTTGATAATTTATTTAATCCGCTATTTATTTTATTGGAACCAGCTGTTAATTCATTTAATCCGTTTATAAGCTTTGGACCATTTTCAGCTAATTTACTTATTCCCCCATCTAACAGCTGACTACCTTCTTCAATTTTTACAGCTCCAGATTGCGCTTCATCTAAACCTTTACCGAATTCCTGGAATTTAGTAACAAAACCGTTCTGTCCATTCGTTAACTTTTCAACACCCACAGCTAATTCTTTTAAAACTTGAGGATTCGGTAATCCCGTTTGTAATCCATTAACGGTTTCACTTACATTCTCTTTTAAATTCGATACTTCAGTTTTTAAATGACCTGTCGTACCTGCTACTCCTGCTGAATTCTTTTGAACAGCAGCAGTGCTATTTGTAGCATTCGTAATAAAAGGCTTTAATTTTTCTTGGTATTCTTCTGGTAAGCTCTTAATCTGTTCTTGTAAAGCCGCTACATCTTGCATTGCTTTATTTGCATTCTCTACATTCGACTGCGCCGCTGAATCTAATTGTTTTATATTATTTTCAGCTCCATTTATCTTGTCATTTGCTTGTTTCAATGAACCTGTTACATTTGGCTTCACATTCAATGATCCAGTTTTAAAACCTTCCAGTTGATTATTTAAATTCTGTAAACCTTGTTGAATATTTTGAGCTCCTTGCTCTAGGTTACCTTGTGCGCTATCCAACGTTTTCATCCCATTTGAAAGGTTAGTAGTACCTTTTTTCAAATCACTAGATCCGAGAGAAACATCCTGTAAACCATTATTAAATGTAATAAATCGGCCAGTTAAATCGTTTAATCCCCCATATAATTTACCTGATCCAATTGAAAGATCATCCACACCTTTTTGTAATTCACCCGTTTTATTTGCAAATGTATTTAAATTATTTGTTAATTGACTTGAACCAGCTGTTAATTTATTTACTCCATTTGTCACTTCACTGGATCCATTTAATAACTTAGCAATGCCTGTTGCCATCTCCCCTGATTTCCCTTGCAACGTATACAAACCAGATGTTATCTGACCGGATCCATCAAACAACTTATTAATACCAACTGTCATTTCCCCTGATTTTCCTTGCAACGTATAAAGGCCATACGTTACTTTCCCAGATCCATCAAATAATTTCCCAACTCCATCCTTCATCTCCCCAGATTTTCCTTGCAGTGTATGAAGGCCATCCGTCACTTTACTTGAACCATCATGCAGCTCACTTGATCCATCGTGCAGTTTACTTGCACCTTCCGCTCCATCTGCTAATCCTTTTGAGACGTCTTGAATAGAATCAAACATTTTCTCTGCATATGTTTTCGTTAACGTACTTGATACTTCACCTTTAATTTTTTCAATTGCTGTCCCGCCAATTTGTGAAGATAAGAAGTTTAAGCTTTCGTTTGGAATATATTCTAAGTTTAATGGCTTTGGATCATCTTTTAATAACGTTGTAGCGTTACTTGAGAAGTCATCTGGAATGCGTACTAACATGTAATACTTTCTACCTTCCATTCCTTTTTTCGCTTCTTTTTCACTTACAAACTCCCATTTAAAACTTGTATTATCTTTTAAATTATCAACGAGTCCTTTTCCGACCTCAATTGGTTTCCCATCAAATACTGCACCTTTATCTAAATTAACTACCGCCACTGGTAAATCATCTAACTGTTTATACGGATCCCAAAAGGCCCACAAAAACATACCCGCATATAAAATCGGTACGAATAGAACCGCGATAATTGGAATTAATATTTTTTTACTTTTTATAATTTCAGTAAACTCTTTACGAAGTAACTGATTCCATTTCATCATTTCTCCCCCTTTATTAAATGACCAAAACGTTCATTTGGTCATTCTTACCCAAACAAAAAGGCTATACTTATTCATACATATGCCTTATCCCCGAATTTATACTATGCAACTGTTCCTTACTATGAAGTGAATATTTCTATTATCCCTCCTAAAATAAATATATGACCATTTTGTTCAATTGGTCACTTTCTATAATAATAAAAGGATTATCTTAGTTTGACAATCCTTTTAATAAATAAAGTTCAAATAATTCTGCGATTTTTTCTTTTTCTAGCGGTTCATGATTTTTTTCCCAATCAAAAATAAGCGATACGTATAAGCGAAGCATAATAAATGCTGTAATTTCTGGATCACATTTGCTAATTTCACCTTTATCAATCGCAATCTTTAAATACGATTGAATGACAGAAACAATTTCCACATCTACTTGTTGCATCACTTCTTGTACTTCTTTCGTTCCCATATCACGCTCTTCTTGAATTAACTTAATCATGAGCTGATGTTCTTTTCTGAATTCTAATATGCTATATAATGCTCTATGTACATTTTCAAAAAATGAAACATCTGAACGAATTGCATTTTCTGCAACTTGCTTCATTTCTGTAATTAAATTAGAAATAATTTCACCAAATAGCTCTTCTTTATTTTTGAAAAAAGTATAAATCGTTCCTTTTCCTACATTCGCTAACTTCGCTACTTGATCCATCGTTGTTGCTTTATAACCGAACGCTGAAAAAGACTTTGTTGCAGCTTCAATAATAGAACGTTTTCGATCTATCGCCACATCGTCACCTCCAAAAATGACCAATTGGATAATATAGTCAATCAGTACATCTTTGATATTACCACACGCTTACATTCTAGACAAGTTCTCTTTTTTATTATTTCCAGTATAAAAAAATTCCAGTCAAGTTATATCATACTGTCCATAGTTTATCAGAAGAAAAGAGAAAAGGAAAAGGTGTTCTAGAGATATACGTCTCAAGAACACCTTTTTATTATTTCAACATAGCAAGCATAACCTTCTCTAACTCTTCTTTATTTACATTTTTATCAAATACTGCTTCTCCTGGATCCTCTAAACTATGATTAATAATGACTATTTGATATGCACTATCTTTCCCTTTTGCAGGAACAATCATCTTCATACCTTGTAAATTACTATCCGAGTTATGAGTCGCATAGAATATTTGATTACCTTCTAATTCGTACTGTTCAATGTTTTCTTCTACAACAAATAAAGCATGAAACGGATCTTTACTCTCTCCGAATACTTGTGATTGATAAGTTGTATAGTTTCCTTTTCCGTTTGTATACTCTAATTCAATAATTAACTCAGGTCTTCTCTTAATAAAATAACCTACATTTTCATCCTTCAGATTGTATCCTTCAATTGTGTACCTTGGCTTCTTAATTTGAAAATCAACATGTTGCTGCGCTTCCTTTACCGTGTAATTTATAGATTCGTGCACTTTGTCATCAAATGGTTTTGATTGATCATAAAGTGCATATAATTTGTCACGATCGTCTTTTGTTAAACGCTCTTCTTCAAAATATGATGTATCGGATTCATAATTTCCTGTAGTACCTTTTTTCTGTATATTAAGAATGTCTTTATACAATTTTATGTACTGTTCGAACTCATCTTTCGTTAAAGCCTTTTCAGCTAAATATAAATAATCTGTCTTTTTTTCATATACCCTGTTTGAATAGCTGAATTCTTTCCTCGCATTTTCTTCTGTACCAAACAGCATATCTACAGCATTTTGGAAAGCATCCTTTGACTGCTCTACTTTATCCTCTTGTTTTTCTTTCCCTTCCGCTGCACGTGCGTTGAATAAAGAAAGAGATGCAATAGCAACTATAACAATAATCCCAAGTAAAGAAAGACAATACGATTTCTTTTGGAACTTTTTAATCATAACGATTCTCCTTTTTAGTGTTCGTTTATTTCTACTTAAATTTGCTAGGCTTGGTGCTTGATAGGAATAGTGTTCTAGAAGGGTAATAATTGTATGACCGTATGCAAGTTGTTCCTCTTTATCTATAAAAGTAAGTGCATATGCATCACAGGCTAATTCTTGATCTTCTCGCATACAAAAATAGGCGTACCAAAGAATCGGATTGAACCAATTTAATAGAATTAAACTGTACATAACCCAATTTACAGCTACATCGTTTCTTTTAATATGAGCTAACTCATGGTAAAAGACATATTGTAATTGTTGCTCATTTAATACTTTCATATGTTTTTTTGATAGTAATACTTTCGGACGAAAGAAACTAAACACAGTTGGACTCGCAATCTTTCCTGCTAAACGTAATGAAACTTCCTTCTTCATTTTCATAGACTGCTTACAGCGATTAAATACTGTAACGATCTGTTCATCCGTAATATCCGGTTGTTTCTTTATGTACGAATATAACCGTCTATTTGTAATAAACGTTATAGCTGCTAATACGATTACCCCAACTAGCCAAACATATAGAGCAATTTTATATAAAGACAATGTAGTCTGTTGCTTCGCACTCACATTTACTTCAGGTTTACTATTTTTTGTCACAGTTTCAGCATTTGATTCTAATTCCACTGTATGATCACTTTCTATGTTCATCATACTCTCATTTTTTGGAATAACTTCCGATACACTAGAACGATAGGAAAGTAATGAATAAATGCTATAAGAGCTATCTGGTGACCATGGTAAAAGGAGTCTAATCATTAATACAATCCACAGCATATATTGCCACCGGGGTGTTAACTTATTTCTAAGTAGAATTTTTATACATAAAATAAATCCAACTAATATGCTAGCCATAAGTGATGTTTCTATAAGCCAATCAAAAAAATGAGGAAGGTATACATTTATAAGCATGTCTATCATTGTTATCGATCCTTCCTCTTATTCTCCTCTGTCTTCTCATCTAAAATGCGTTTTAGTTCATTAATATCTTCTGAAGATAATTTCTCCTCTTTCAAGAAATTGACAAGTAACGGCTTAAACGCCGCGCCGCAAAAACGCTTTAGCAAAGACTTCGTTTCAACTTGTAAATAATTATCTTGTGATACTAACGGATAATAAGCGTACATACGCCCTTTATCTTGATGATAAGAAACGGCTTCCTTTTGTACTAACCGATTAATTAATGTACGGATTGTTTTCGGTTTCCAGTCCATTGCATCTTCCAGTTCTTCTATAATTTCATTCGCTGTTTGTGGAGATTTCGACCAAAGTACTTTCATAATTTCTAATTCTGCTTCAGATATTTTAGGTAATTGATTTGTCATAGTATATTTCACTCCCTCGTATTACATTTGTAATCTATAATTAAGATTACAAATGTAATACTTAATTGTCAACCATATTTTAGAAAAAACTAATTTCAACTAAACCTTACTTAACAAGAACAAATTTCCCTTTTTTCAAATAATCAAATAAAAAAACAAGAAAAACTTTACAATTAATAGTAATATATAAAATAGACAAGTTTATCAAAATAGTGGAGGCTTTTTCAGTCATGATGCGTGCGCTTCGTTTAAATATAAAGCAAGCTTTTTGTAATCGTGTTTCTTTAATTATTATGTTTAGTGGATTTGTTCTTATTTGTATTTATCACTATTATTATGTTATTCGTTATTTAGGAGACGCTGCGAGCGGACCTATATCAACAGATATAAAATGGATTGGATTTCGTGACAATGAAATGGATGTTTATTTATTATTAATGCCAGTTATTGCGAGTTTCCCCTTTAGTACAAGTTACAATTCCGATAAGTCAGATGGCTTTAAACCGTTCGTGAGTAAAGGAATTTCTTTATTTCCTTATTCAGTAACGAAATATATCGTTACGTTTTTTTGCGGAGGATTTCTTTATACATTTCCATTCATCTTATCGTTATTATTTTGCAAATTAACCATTCCAGACGGAGAACCTATAGCTGGTTCAGGCATCATAAATGATGATGGAATGTTCGCAAACCTATATTTAGATGCGCCTCTCACTTACATTACGGTATATATCGGAATTAACTTTTTATTTGCAGGTTTAATGGCCCTCTTAGGACTTGCTGCATCTGCATGGTCACAAAAGGACTATATGGCGATTCTATTTCCATTTGCAGTTAATTCCATTCCGTACGTCCTGCTAAATACAATATTCCCTACAATAGGCGGAGCACCTATTCATTTATATGACCCAAAGCAACCGTTGCAAGGCATGTCACCGTACATTTTAACGATGCAATGTGCTTTCTTCCTTCTCGTTAGCTTATTCATGTATATACAAGGCGTAAAGCGCGATAGAAAAAAATATAAAAGAAGACTGCAAAGAAGAGATCGGTGTAGAAAAGCATTTCAAGTATAATAAACCCCTAATTTCCTTACTATCTTGGAAATTAGGGGTTTTATTTACTATCCTTTTACGGCGCGCCAGCCAATCCCCATAAAATAACGACCGCCGTAAAATAAATCGCTTTAATACCTACCACTAAACATAATAAAATAATTGCATATTTACTTAACTCTCTACTTGCGCCGATTAAAGTAAAAATAACTGCCAAACTAAACGTTATATAAGATGCTGCTGTATGTATTAAGTTATATGTAATATCTAAAGTTTGTGTGAGTCCTGTTACATCAGCTAGAAATTGAAGCATGACGATTGTACTAAAAAAAATTGCAAGCTGATTCATTAGCTTTCCATTTAACCATGCTTGCATCTTTAACCTCCTCATTAAAAACACTGAACTTTCAAATAATTTTAACATGATTTTTACAGAAAAAGAACGCTTAGTATATCTCTAAACGTTCTTTCATGACTATTTAAGAAGCTTTCTTCAAATCAATTTGAGCAAGTACTGGATCGTGGTCGCTTACACGTCCGTGCTCTTTCATAATGTTTGTGTTTAAGTGTACTGGATCTAAAATTGTATGTGGTGCGATGTTGTTGGTTACTAAAATATGATCTAACACTTGTGCATTGCCTTCATGAATGTACGTGTAGCGATTTTCCTTCGGCACTGTGTTTAACATATTTTTTAAGTTTGTTCCTTCTAGTGTTTTTAGTGGTTTAGCGAACTCAAAATCGTTCATATCCCCTAACACAACAACTGGTGCATTCGTGTTCTTTTTCTGAATACCTTGTACGAAATGATTTACTTCTTGTGCTAATTGAATTCGTTTTTCTTCACTCTTTAATACGAGCGGCTGCACTGTTCCAAATGGCGTTGCATCTCCTATTTTTGAGTTTAAGTGATTTGCAACGACAACAATGTTTTGTCCTTGGAACGTAAATTCTGCAGCTAACGGTTTACGTGTACTTTCAAACAATGGATTTTCGTCTCCAATACGAACAACATTTTTATCTAGCAACTTCGGTACTGCTGCTAGTTTTACGCGAGATGGGTTATAGAAGAAACCGACGCGAATATTCGCTCCTGGTGCTCCTCCGTCTAGATTGTTGTTTGGAGCAATTTCTACATACTCATACTTCGGTCCACGAATTTCTAGCACTGCATCAATGATACGTTTTGCGCTTAACGAAGCATCTGTTGTACCGTCATTAAGCGTTCCGTTATTATCTTGCATTTCCTCTACACCGATAATATCTGGCATTTTTAAATTGTATTTAATAGAATACGCTAATGCTTTTACTTTTTCATCTGTTGTTTCTTTTTTATTCGCCGAGAAGTTTTCAATGTTATATGTAGCAACTGTTAACTTATTAAGACGCGGCTGAATATTTGCCCCTACTTGCTTAAATCCGCCGTCTACTACAGATGGTAATTCCGTTATTGGCGCAATGCGGAACGAACCGTAATCATATCCGACTACTCCTGTTATATCTCCAGTGAAAGTATCTCCTACTTTTGCTACATAATCACGAGGTACTTTTACAGAAAGACGCTCAGGATTTAATTGATTTTCATCTAAAAGAGGTGTACCATATTTCGTTACGACTTTATTCCCGCCATTTTTTACTGTTACATATAAATTCCCGTTTTTCTGAGGAGCAATAATTTTTGGCGTTGGCATCGTAACGCGCATACCTTCTACACTTTCATAAAAGTCAATTGCATCTTCACTTGGATCAAATAAACCAAATGCATCATTATCGATAATTTGATCAGGAATTTTCACACCGTTTTCTCCAAGTACAATCGGTGCTGGTAAAGCTTGATTTTTTGCGATTACAGCAACGCGGCTCGCTTTAATTTCTGTCGTCGTTAAGTCTGTTTCAAACCGCTCTGCATATCCAGGCCCAACATATTCTTCTACTACCCCATCAGCTTGAATAAGATCTCCTACTGCTACATTCGCATCTTTTTTGTATACGTACATACCTTCTGAAGTAGCTGGATCATTATCTGGCTGATTGTCTTCTATATAAAAACCATTTTTATCAAGCGCTGTTACAACGCCTTCCACATTGTATACTTTCTTCCCGTTGTAAGGAGAAAGATGTGATTTCCCTTGAATATCATGAATACGAACCGGTTCATTGTTTACGATAACAAATGAAAAAGTTGAAATTGCTGAAGAAGTAAGCCCTTCTTTCTCTGCAATTGCTTTAATTACACTATTTTCATTCACTACAATTTGTCCGTTATAAAGAACGCTTTTATTTGTAGGGTTAGAGCCATCTAACGTATAGTAGATTGTTGCTCCTTCTGTATTCGTTGTTAACGTTACAGCTGTGCCTTTCGTAATTTCTCCGCCACCAGGTGAAGCTACTACATCGCTAACACGGTTTTGTCCTTCTCCTTGAAACTTATGAGCTGTTACCGATTTTAAACCTGGGCTACTAAAATATAATTCAAGCGTTCCTGTTAAACTAACTTTCTTCCCAATATTTTCAGGATGATCTTTCACGTTTACTGCCGATCTCACATCGCCTTTTGGCAACTGAACAGGCATGATTTTGTCTGGATTTGTTTCATTTGGCGAATCCGCAATTGCTACGTTTGTATCATCAAACTTAGCCGGATCCTTCGTGTACTTAGAAGGACTTTGCGTATATCCGATAATATATCCTTCCACTGTCCCCTTCGTTTTCCCTTGCTGCTTAAATACTTGAATTGCTTTTTCTACTGACATAGAAGTAGCTTCTTCTGCTTGTACTAAAGTTCCAGTAAATGAAAGCAATAGTATGAATGATAAAAAGACACTTAACAATTTCTTCACAGCCATTTTCCTCTCCCTATTTCATATTTTCTCAGCATTTCTATCATATCAAATGATTCGTTATATAGAATGATATTTCGACAAGTTTTACAAAAAATTAATCTAATTTACTCGTTTTCAAACTATAATACAAAATAATAATTTTACACCTTCTATGAATGCACTTTATAATGTTAAAGAGAGAAAACAGAAAATATCGAAATTTCCTTGGCATGTAAATGGATTCATTTGAATAGGAGTGATTGGATGGAAGTGCAAACAGAAACATACCGCGCAGCTATGAATGGAACATTAGAACGTCATTTTTCAGATATGATTGCTGTTATACCAACTAGAATTACAATTGATCAGTTAAAACAGCGGCTAGAAACTGTCTCTACTAAAGTTGATGAGTTAAAAATTGTTTATAGTGATGAGACAAGCCTTATTGTTGAGTTACATATGGATGAAACAATCATACCGTATGAACTGCATATTGATGAAACGGATGATCCTGAAGAATATAAACTGTACAATAGACAAGATTCCACAATCGTAGACCGTACTTTTGAAGGTGCAGCTTATGGTACTGAAATTTGCACTCGTACGCTATTTGTAGGTGATGTACTGGACTGCTTTTTCCAGCAAATACAATTTTTATGGAACCTTGCTCCAGACTTGTTATTTGTAATTGATTCAAGCGCAGCAATGAAAGTGATATCTAGAAACTATATTGAATATCACGTTGAAAATGAATTATTACCTGATATTCCTGACTTATACGTTATTCATTCCGTTTATGAAGACGATAAAGAAGGCGAGCCTACGCAATATTGGTTTCATACACACGGTCTTTTAAGAGCGGGCGTAACAGAAATAGAATTAATTATTCCAAATCGCATTTCTTCTTATTATGGCATTGGAGATCTTTTCCAAACTTTTGCTAATAATGCCGTTGAGAATGGCCAAGTCCCAATGAATGAGCCTATCGTTATCGCACATAGTCAGCAAGGTTCTATACATACAGTAGCTGTTCCGTGGGAAAAAGGCTTATCTTATATCGGACATAAAACGAGTATGGATCAATTATCTTCAATTGAGGATGAAGAAGTGAAGCTACAACCAATTGATGCACAATACGTATTTCTTGGCGGGATGGATGACCGTGATGAATACCATCAATCTCCATCTGTTCTCTTGTTCAAATTTGATACTTCAGAAGAATGTATCGAAAGCTTTTTCAAGGAACACGAGGAAGCTACAGGGCTCATGTTCTATAAAACAAATAGCGAAACGGCTCGTATGGCTTACAACGCGAAGAATACTTTCGGGTATTTCAGTAACATTTTTCAAATTGAACAATCAAATGAAGATTTTCGTTTTCTAGCTAAGTTTGGTGTTTCCTATGAAGAGGGTAAAAGCGAACATATGTGGTTTAAAATGCAAGATATTACGGAAGACCTTATTCAAGGAATACTCATTAATGAACCATATTTTATAGAAGATATGAGTGAAGGAAATAGTTATCATTTAGATTTTGATGACTTAACAGAGTGGGCTATTTATGCAGGAGATGCCGTGATAAAACCAAATAACTTGTATATGTTTATTGGTGAATAAGTGTTTTATATAATAAACGAAACGCCTTCAATATGATTGAAGGCGTTTCACTTTATTGTGCGATTAATTCCGCATCCATTACTTTCTCCAAATGAAATAGTACACGCTTTGCAGCTCTCTCACCTTGATCAATACAGTCCGGAAGACCAGAACCAGCGTAAGAACTACCTGCCAAGTATATACCTGGCAACTCTTTCTCCATAAATGTTGTGAGTTTCTTCATTCGCTCGTTATGGCCTACTGTATATTGGGGCATCGCTTCTTTCCAGCGGCTTACGACTGTAAACTCTGGATCCTCTGTAATATCCATCGTCTTTCGTAAGTCTTCTAGTACAAGCTGAACAAGTTCCTCTTCTGTTTGTTCTACAACTGCTTCATCACCCGGTCGCCCAACGTAACATCGAAGAAGCGTTTTCCCTTCTGGCGTTGTATGTGGCCATTTTTTATGTGTCCACGTACATGCTGTAATTGTGTAATCACTATTCCGAGATACGACAAATCCTGTACCATCAATATCGCGCTGAATGGCTGATTTCGGGAAAGCCATTGACACATTCGCAACTGATGTGGATGGAATGTTGCGGAAGAAACGAAATTGCTTATACTGAGCAAACATAGACGGCAATACTTTATGTGAGCTTGCCACTACGATCGCATCCGCTTCTATTTCTTTTCCGTTACTAAGAGTAATCGCATAGCCATCACCCTGTTTTGCAACTTTTTCAATGCGGGTTCCCTTTATTATCGTGCCTTCATGCATCTTTGATTCGAGAGATTCTACGATAGATTCTAAACCGGTTTTCACTGTTTGGAAGATTCCCTTTTTCGGTTCAGCTTTCTCTGCTTTCGGAGCGAGCGTACGCATACCAAGTGAAATACTGCGATGTTTCTGCTCAATTTGATACATTTGCGGGAATGTTGACATTAAGCTCATTTCATCAATATCTCCTGCATAAATACCAGAGAGTAATGGTTCTATTAAGTTTTCAACTACTTCGTTTCCGAGGCGATGTCTGAAAAAATGCCCGAGTGATTGGTCAGATACTGGTTTTGATCTCGGCATTAACAGATCAAAACCAGCTCTTAGTTTACCAATTGGAGAGAACAGCCCGGAAAATAGAAACGGCGTAATTTGCGTTGGAATTCCCATCATTGATCCACTCGGCATTTTATGTAACCGATTGTTTACGAGGATAAATGATTGACCGGCCTTATTATTGACAAGTTCTTCGCCAAGTCCTAGTTCTTTCGCTAATCTAGCTGCACTTTCTTTTCGTGCTAAGAAAGAATCCGGTCCGCGTTCAATTATAAATCCATCTTTTCGAACCGTTTGAATTTTCCCGCCAAGTTTACCCGATGCTTCTATAAGTAATATATCAATCGACAAGTTCTTCTCACGAATATCTTTTTGTAAGTTATACATTGTTGTTAATCCTGTGATGCCACCGCCGATGATTACAACTTTTTTCCTCAAGCATGCTCCCCCTTTCTTCTTACATTACAAATTCTTTTTTCTTTAATACAACATCCGTTAAGCAATCAATGAATGCATCCGATGCGTTTGGCATTTCTGGACGATAATATTTCGCGCCAATTTCATCAGTCACCACTTTACACTCAAAGTCATTGTCATATAAAACTTCTAAATGTTCCGCAACAAATCCAACTGGTGCATAAACAAATGAAGTATAACCGTACTTTTCATTTAATTCTCTCGTTAAATCTTGTACATCTGGACCAATCCAAGGATCTGGCGTGTTTCCTGCACTTTGCCATCCTACTGCATAGTTTGCTACTTCAGCTCCGCGCGCGATATAGTCCGCTGTTTCATTTAACTGATCTGGATATGGATCGCCCATTGCAATAATTTTCTCTGGTAAGCTATGTGCAGATACGATTAATACTGCTTTTTCACGTTCTGCGTCTGACATACCGTTATATATACCTTTCACTGCATCAACCCAGTACTGGATAAATTTCGGTTCTTTATACCAGCTATCAATGCCGTGAATCGTTAAGTTTCCAAGTTTCTCAGCTTCTTCTTGTGCTCGTCCTACATACGATTTCACGCTAAATGTAGAATAGTGCGGCGCAAGAACAAGTGCGATTGCATCCTGTATACCGTCGTTATGCATAGCCTTCACTGCATCTTCAATAAACGGTTCGATATGTTTTAAGCCAAGGTACATATGGTACTCTACTTCATCTTGTACTTCATTTAAACGCTGTTCTAACTTCTTAGCTTGCTCTAATGTAATAGTAGCTAAAGGAGAAATACCACCAATTGCACGGTAACGCTCTGTTAAATCTTCTAGCATTTCAGGACTTGGTTTTCTTCCTCTACGAATATGTGTATAGTAACGTTCAATATCTTCTTCTTTATATGGCGTTCCGTATGCCATTACAAGCAAACCAATTTTCTTTTTCATACAGCAATTCTCCTTTACTTCGCTAACTGCCCTTTAGAGTATTCATGAATAAATGTAGTTAAACGTTTTAATGTATCTGGATTTACTTCTGGGAATACACCGTGACCTAAGTTAAAGATGTAACCTGGCTGTTTCATCCCTTGATCTAAAATAGCTTTTACATGTTCTTCAATAACAGACCATGGCGCAAGTAAGAATGAAGGATCCATATTACCTTGTACCGCCTTGTGAATACCGCGTGCACGTGCCTCTTCAATCGGTAAGCGCCAATCTAAGCCAACTACATCAAGCGGTAAGTCTTGCCATTCATTTACTAAGTGTGCCGCTCCTACGCCGTGCATAATCATCGGAACACCCACCTTACGAACTTCTGCAAAAATACGCTCCATTGCCGGTTTAATAAATACGCGGTAATCTGCTACATTTACTGTTCCAACCCAAGAATCGAAAATTTGAACTGCTTTTGCTCCTGCGTTAATTTGCGCTTTTAAATATGTAATAACCATATCTGCTAGCTTATCCATTAAAGCGAACCAAGCTTTCGGCTCTGCATACATGAACGCTTTCGTATTATGGTAGTTACGAGACGGACCGCCTTCAATCATATAGCTCGCTAGTGTAAATGGAGCTCCTGAAAAACCGATTAACGGTACGTCTAACATTTCAGTCGTTAATAAACGAATCGTATCTAATATGTACGGTACGTCATCTTCTGGATTGATTTCCCCTAGTTTTTCTACGTCTTGTAAAGAACGGATTGGATTATCAATAACTGGGCCAATACCTGATTTAATTTCTACATCCACACCAATTGCAGGTAGTGGTGACATAATATCTTTATAAAGAATTGCTGCGTCTACGTTATATTGATCAACTGGAAGCTTTGTAACGTAAGCACATAACTCTGGATTGTGTGTAATTTCAAATAAAGAATACTTTTCTTTTATCTTTCTATATTCCGGCTGCGAACGACCTGCTTGACGCATATACCATGCTGGTACATAATCAGTGCGTTCCCCCCTACATGCTTTTAAAAATGTCTCATTTATAGTTCTTACCAAGACCCTTGCTCCCTTCCTTGCCAATGCTTTTGCTCTAAATACGTTCTATTCCGATATTTATCTTTTTTTACTATACAGCTTGTAAAAACAAAATGCATAATATTATGTACGTTGTTCATTAAATTGACACAAACATTCGTAAAAACGCTTACTATTTTCACAACATTCTTATTATAACACAGAGAAAAACTATGGTTTAGCTACTTTTGACTTTTCTCCTTCGCGATTCGTTTGTGTGTTATATGGCACAACGTAAAAGCTCGGTTTTGAAAAGATGTTAACGAACTTTTCCTCATATTCCCCGGCACCGTTTACAGTACCTACATGCGTATGAATTCCATTTTCTACTCTATAAATACGATACATAATTCTTTCATCTGGAAGTGGTGTCCAGCTTAATTTCGCTTTAAATAAACCGAAAGGGCTAAACGCTAATTTCATTTTCACATCTTCAATCTTATGCAGCCGAATCGGAGCACCGATTGTTTCCACACCTTCTGGTTTCATAAACTGCTCTTTCTGTTCTACATTTGCTTTCGTTAAAATTTTCTTAAACAATTTCGTTGCTGACGCACTTTCTCCTTGCAGCTGATGCTCTTTATCTGTACGGTCATAACCAATCCACACAGCACCTACTAAATTTGGCGTATAACCAACGAACCACATATCTCTAGCTCCATTATCGTCATTTGGTAAGGAAGTTGTACCTGTTTTCCCAGCTAATGCCCCGCTATATACACCAGCTTTCGCTGTCCCTTCCTTCACAACTCCTTCTAACATTTTCGTCATATACCACGCCGTTTGTTTCGAAAAAATTTTCGTTTCTACTTTTGGCGATTCTCCAATGACTGCGCCGTGTCTATTTAACACTTTATCAATAACGTGCGGCTCAATAATATCGCCATTTGCTAAAAATGCACGATACATTTTTACAAGCTCAAATGGTGAGACACCATTTTTCAATCCGCCAAGCGCTGTACTTAAACCAGCATCAGCAATATGAACATTACCTTTCTCTAAATATTGCTTTCCTTCTTCTACCCCTAACTCATTTAATAAAGAAACTGCTGGTACGTTTGCCGATTCTAAAATCGCATCGTACATGGTCATTTCTTTCGAATACTCATGGTTATAATTTCGAGGTTCATAGCCTTCAAAAGAATTTCGTTCATTCGTCAATAAAGAATACGGATTATACTTTTTCGTTTCGAGTGCTGGTGCATAGACGATAAGCGGTTTTAACACAGAACCCGGCTGTCTTTTTGCAAAAACACGATTAAACCCTCTCGGGACATACTTTCTTCCGCCAATCGCTGCTTTAATCCCGCCTGTACGATTATCCATTAATAAAAATGCACCTTGCGCACCCTCTTCTTTCCCAGGGAAATTCTTTGCATCCTGAAACTGGTTATACGCTACCTTTTGAATCTTTTCATCCATCGGTACGACAAACGTATATCCTCCTCGGAGTACTTCTTGATGAGACAAACCGTACAAACGCGCTGCTTCATCTATGACCATATCAATATACGGCATATATGCTAGCTCATTCTCATCTAAGTTTTTATAGAGAGCAATTGTCTTTCCTTGATAACGAACACTTTCTTCGGCAGTTAAATACCCTTGTTTATGCATCAGTGACAATACGAGATCGCGGCGCTCCTTACTCTTTTCTGGAGAGAAATAAGGTGAATATCCGTTTGGCGACTTTGGAAGACCTGCAAGCATTGCCCCTTCTTCTACTGTTAAATCTTCTACATTTTTATTAAAATACAGCTTTGCTGCCGCTTGAATACCGTACGCCCCATGTCCAAAATAAATATGATTCATATACATTTCAAGAATTTGCTGCTTCGTATATTTTTGCTCGAGTTGAAGGGAAATTGCGACTTCCTTCAACTTGCGCGTAAATGTTTTTTCACGATTTAAAAAGACGTTTTTAGCAAGTTGCTGCGTAATCGAACTACCGCCCTCTACTTTTTCTCCAGCTAACGTATCTTTATAAAGAGCGCGAAGTATAGACGGATAATCAATTCCTTGATGCTCATAAAAACGGGAATCTTCCACTGCAATAAACGACTGCTGCACGTACTTCGGAATTTGCTCGACTGGTACGAGATCTCTATTCTCTACGTATAATTTCGTAATTTCTTTCCCTTTCTGGTCAACGATACGTGATGAAGAGTGGAAAACGAGCTGCTTTTCATCCATCATATAGCCACCAGCTAACACGATAAGTTTATACAGTACAATCGCTAATACTAGCGTTGCTAACCCACCTAATAAAGTCCACTTTACTTTCTTCATACATCGGCCTTCTTTCCAAATGATGGTACATTTATTATTTGAAAAAGAAGTATCTTTATGTATATAATCTTCGAAGTTTTTTAAGAGAGTTGATATAATAGAAACAAACAATTAAGGGGGCATTAAAATGAAGGCTATTATTTCATACGAAACACCTCTAGAACAAGCACATTTCACTGCAAAAAATGATGAAAAAGATATGTTTTATAAAGAAGATACAGAAGAATCTGTAGACGGCTCTCTTCAATATGACGTACTAGACGCTGTTGGAGAATTTAAAGGACGACCTGGCTATATCGTTTGTAACAACATTTCTGTAACAGACGAAGGTCGCCCTGTATTTGAAAACCGTTTTAAAAACCGCGCAGGCCTTATCGAAAACGAACCAGGATTCCAAGCGATCCGCGTTCTACGCCCATTAAGTAACGATACATATGTCATCTTAACGATGTGGGAAACAGAGCAAAACTTTAAAGACTGGACAGAATCACGTTCATTTGAAAACGCTCATAAAAAACGCCCCACGCAAGCAGAAGGACAAGCTCCGGCGCATCCACATGCAGAACAGCAAAAGAGTATTTTCTCTCGTCCGTCTTTCGTGACTACTTTTGATGTGTTAGTTTAAGTTTTGGAGTTTGGAGACAGCGGTATATGAAATTATATCGGCGATTTTTCAAATATATTGGCGTATCTCGAATTATATCAGCGATTTTTCAAATATATCGACTTATCGACAAATCACGACACAAAAAAGGAAACACCATTACACGCTGGTGTTTCCTTTTTCTTTGTACCAATTATATATTCGAAGCGCATCTTCTTTTTGCATATGCTTCACTTTGTAAGGATGCCCCGCTACCGATACAACAGCTGTACATAGCTCGTCTTTCTTTTGAAAATGCGACTGACTATATCCTACTGCTTGAACATGCCTTCTTCGCATGATCCCTGTATATTTCGCGAGTCCTCGGTACACCATTACTAACTGATTGTCTCGTATCATATAACCACCACTTGTATACCGAGCGTATGCAAGTAACGTAAATACAATAAATAATGGTATCAGTATGAACAACGCAATATTCTGTTTAAAATATATACTCGCACCGACAATCGGCACAGCAAGCACAGCACTTGTAATCCATCCCATGATCACATAACGGCGCAATGCTACTTTCGGTAAATGAACGATTTCCTCTTCCATTTCATACGGCAACTGCAAATACGTAAGTAACTGCTGCACATCTTTTTTCTTCATAAAAGGATGTAGCATCACTTCATTCCCTGCCGCTTCTGTACTTTGAATGACTTCTACTTCAACAGAGCAATAACCGAAAGGCTGGCGAAGAATGCCTTCTTTCACTGTAATCGCTTGAATGCGGTGTAATTTTAAAACAAACTCTTTCTTATCAAATAATCCTTGCACGATGCGAACTTCTTTTCTGTTTCGCTCTATTTTAAAGTTCGCATATTTTAACGCATAGCCAGCTGTAGAAATGACCCACGAGACTGCCATTAAAATCGCCGCCATAACGATTAATTCATATACACCGTTATCCATCACATACGCTTCTACTTTATTGATGAGCCATTCTGGTAGAAATTGATTGAACTCTGTGTAAAGGATTACCAACATAGAAAACACTAATCCAAATCGACCAGATGTAATCGATGCGAATAAAATTTCTTTCGCTGTTAACTGATAAACTGCCTTACTACCTTCTTCCGCAAGCACATCTTCACTGACAACGCTGCTTTCTTTATGTAATAAAGCCATTAGTTCCTTCGCTTCATCTTCTTTAATACCGGCTAACATCACTTCTGGCTCAGTACCGCCGCCTGCTACTTCAATATTTAATTTCATTAGGCTAAGTATTTGATAAATGATGTTAGAAGACGTACTAATATTTTGTACACGTTCTTTATTTAAGTAACTTTCTTTCTTAACGAACACACCGTGCTTTATATGTAAAATATTATTTTCAACCCAGTACACTTTGAAATACCATTTTATAGCTGAGAAAATAGCCATAATAAATAAAATGGCCAAAAGAACAAAATGAAATAAATACCAAGCTTTCACTTCACCATCTGACCGAAATAAAACAAGAAAAATAAAAGGCAATAAACCCGCAATTCGAATACCTAATAAAATCGTAATCGGATGTTGCCTCTTATACATCCTCATCACTCACTTTCGCAAGTTCTCCAATTTGTCTTTTCAGCTGCTCTGCTTCTTCCTTCGTTAAGCCTGGGATACTATGAGAAGTTGCTGCTGTTGAAATATGTAATTCTGCTAAATTATACTTTCTCATAATCGGGCCTTGTTCAATCGTTACGTGCTGCACACGAATCATCGGAATAAGCACGCGTTTTACAACGAACATTCCCTTTTGAATCTCAATCTCTTCTTCATTTAATCTATAACTATAATAACGTTGACGTAAATTTGGAAACACAAAATAATCAAGTGGGATAAACGTAATAGCTCCTGTTACTAACAAGCCAAACAACCAACCCCACCAATTAAAATTGATCATAAAAAAGAAATACGCAATTACGACTGCTAGTATAACTGCCGCCCCAATTAAAGCGTGAATTCGCCACACTTTCAGCATATTAGAATGAATCTCCCTTTCTAACGGCTGCATCTCATCACTCCAATTATATGAATTTATTACTTATATATTAGTTGTTATATACATTTTTGTAAATTTATAGTTTTCTACATCGTATCGATCATTTCTTTAAAATTCCCTTCATTAATGGAATACACTTGAAACTGAATGTAATCTATCTCATTCGTATCTGGTTTAGCAAATGGCAAAATGTTAAATCTCGCCGCTGATCTTCCTAGCATATCTACAATCATTAAAGAAACGTCAATATATTCGAAGTCTATACGGAATACTACCGCTTCTCCCGTAAATTCATAATCTGTAATCGCATCATAGGACTTATTCGCACTAATGAGCATCACTTTTAATAGTTGGTTCAAATTTTCTGGTTTAAAATTAATCATATATACAGCTCCTTTTTTCAACAAAATACTACAAAAACAGTGTAATCTTATACTTTCATAGCTTCAAACATCAATTATATTAAAAATAAAGCTAGTTTTTTATAAATTTTTTGATATAATTACTTACGGGAAAAGGGAAGAATTTTGTCTTCCCTTGTGTTTTTATTTGCATCTAGTACTTTTGCTAGATGCTTTTTTTATGCTAAAAAAGCATCCTCACATACTTTGAGGTTACCTTTTCAACAATTGTACTTACATAACCCAACCTCATCTCTTAGTTTATATTATTTCTGAGTATGCTCTAAAGTGCGTTTTCACTCATTCTCTATAAGCAATTGCATTTGGCAACTGTAAGAATCCGTACTAAAAAACTCATCTAATAATTCCACTTCAATGCAATTTTTGATTGTTATATTATTTTTCTCTATATAATCTTTTAATTTCTCCATACTTTCTTCTTTATTATTCTTTTTATAGGCCAGTATCAAATAGTTACCTTCTGGTAATATATCTATATTTTGCTCTTTCTGTGTGTAATCATATTTACATAACACAGAAAAAGCATACTTTGGTTCAAATCTGTATTTTGAATGAATGGTATATGCTATACCAATTTCCATCGTTGTTTCTAAATTTCTCTCCTGAATAATTTTATCTACATCTGAATAATAAAGGAATTCTTTAAAATTACCCACTTCTTTGCATGGAGCAGTGACGATATAACGTTGCTCAAAATACTGTATTGTTATTTGATCATGTACTAGTGCCTTTTTAGCGACTTGTACACTATTATTTAGTTTATCAATTGTATGAATGACTGCTTGCATCTCTTTTATCTTTTGCTCAGTTTCTTCTCTTTTTAATGCTAAAAATTTTAATAATTCATCCATATTCTTTTCCGTAAAAATTTTTTGCAATTCTTTCGTACTCGTTCCTAAATCTCTACAAACTTTAATTATATCAATATAAACAAATTGATCTACCGAATAGTATCTATAACCCGTTTTCGTATCAATATATACCGGGACAAGAATACCTGTTTGATGGTAATATCTTAAAGCTTTTATTGTAACACCTTTCATTTTAGCAACTTCACCAATAGAAAATAAATTTCCCAATTTATATTGCCCCCTTATCCTTGACTCTCCTCTTAAGGGAGACATTATTATTTTATCGTTAAAGTTAATGGAAGGGTAATAAAAAATGGGTGCCATTACAATCATCGAATTTATAAAAAAAAGAGGTTAAAATAGATGATAGATTATCAAATCATTGATTTAGAGAATTTCTCAAGAAGAAACTACTATGAGTATTTTATGTTGACAAACACAACGTTTGAAATGACAGTCAAAATTGATGTTACTCGTGCAGTTAAAAAATGCAAAGACGAATCTATAAGTTTTTATGCTTACTCCATTTTTAATTTGACTAAATCGGTTAACAAGATCCCGAATTTGAAGTATGCCCATAGGGATAAACAATTAGTAGAATGGCAAGAATTAGTGCCAACATTTACGAACTTTAATCAAGACACAGGGCTATTTTATAATTTATGGTTAGAAGAATTAACAGATTATAAATCAGTTGATCGTGAGTACAAAAGGCTTATAAAAGACTACACAAATACAACAGATATCGTACCAATGGGAGTTGTTCCGCCAAACGTGGTGAATATTTCATCCATTCCTTGGATGCATTTTGAACATTTCTCATCTCATCAAGGAGCTATCAAAAATAATTTAACACCAATGATTACTAGTGGAAAATACGAAAAAGTTGGTTCACAGTTGTTAATGCCAGTGAATATTAAGGTTCATCATGCAACAGTTGATGGCTATCATGTATCGTTATTTTTTGAAATACTGCAACGTGAAATGAACCGTTAACTTTTAGAGAATACACGACTATGCATTTATTGCTAAAGTTAATAAAAGCGTAGTATAAAAAGAGATGAAATTTCTACACAGCTCTTTCTATAGGACATACCATTTTTTCTAGCTAACTAATTCAATGAAAGAAGGACATAATATGAAAATTGATAGACCAAAAATTTCACCAGAGTTATCTTTAAAGAATTTTCACGATATTTTTTATGAAGAAGATTCAACATTAGAAATGTGTGAAATTATCGATTCCACTTTTGAAAATGAATCTGTAGATAGAGTGCGTTTATATAGTGCAGTGATAAAGAATTGTAAGTTCACAAATACAGACTTTAGCAATATTGATATTACAGATGTTTGTTTTGAAAACTGTGATTTATCAAATGTTAATTTAAGCAATTCTTCTGTTCACAGAGTCGAATTTAAAAACAGTAAATTAATTGGAGTTAATTTTACAGAATCTAGCTTAGGGAATGTTGAATTTGAAAATTCAATTTTGAATTTAGCCTCATTTGGAAATTCTAAACTAGAAAAGATTATATTTAATGAAACTTCATTAAATAATGCAGACTTTTTTGACTGTAAGCTAAAGAAGGTTGAATTTGATTCATGCAGCCTTGACGAAGCAAATTTCGATCAAACATCACTAAAAGGAATCGATATTAGTTCTTCTACTTTTGATACACTTACGGTTTCAGTGAACAACCTAAGAGGATGTAAAGTGTCACCACACCAAGCTATTCAGTTTGCATCTTTATTGGGATTGATTATTAAAGATTAGTCAAAAAGAACGATTTAAAACGTAAAAAGGTATCCTCATACTTGAAGGATACCTTTTTATTCTCTCTATTTTTATTACTGTTTTGTATCGTATTCTTTTCATCAATTTAGTACATTTCAACAATTGTACCATCTTCATATACCTTGAATACTCCAGTAAATCCTGATCCAGCTGCGCCTTCTATTTTATATGTCGTACGCACTCTAATTTGATAATATTTCTTTCCATTCTCTACTTGCGTATTCTCTAGCGTGTAATCATAGTCTTCTTTATATTCATTTTTGATATATGCTGTAGCTTTCTCAAAAGTAAATGCATCTTGATTCTTCCCTGTCTCTACTTTTTGGTTCTTTTCTGTCTCTGTTTTTGGATTCTTTTCTGTCTCTGCTTTTTGGTTCTTTTCTGTTACTGCCTTCTGATTTTTTTCTGGCTCTGCTTTTTGGTTCTTTTCTGTTGCTACCTTTTGACTCGTTACTGCATCAGTTTTTTGTGCCTTTGCTGCTGCCGTTACATTCTTTGCATTTTTTTCTTCTTCACCAATTTTAGTGATTAATCCTACAGCCTTTTTATTATATTCTTCAAGATTCTTGTTATCTTTTGTTTCTGAAACTAGCTTATTTAATAGCTCTTTCGCTTCTGCATAACTTTTCTTATTTATTAACTCTTCACTTTTCGTCAGTTGCTCGCTATACTTCTTTTTTTGTTCTAAAATGGCTAATAATGCTGTTCGTTCTTCCTTGGCCTGCTTTATAAGTGTAGTATTTCCATCCTTCATGTTCTCTACTTTTTCAAATGACTTAATTGATTCTTCTATCTTTTTTTCTTCTTTTAACTTCACTGCTTCCATCATGATTTTCGTTTGTTCTACAAGCACTATTGTATCTGAATCGTCTTTTTTCTCATCCAGCGCTCGTTCAAATGATGATAAGGCATTTTTATATTCTTTATTCGTTAACGCGGTCTTCCCTGCATCTATTTCTTTTTCAAAATCTCCATTACTACATCCTGCTAACATTAAAAATGTAATTCCAATTACCGTTAATAACTTCCTCAATGTTTCTCCCCCTATGCATTCCTAAAACAATAACGTCATATGTATAAAAGTCTGTGTAGTAATTAGACTGAAAGTAAATATGTACTACATTGTGTGTGGGAAAGGAAGTACATTTCATTTACTATCATTACTTAAAACTCCTAAATAGTTGGTAGTTGGTTTTCTTCTTCTTTTAAGACAGAAAGGAATTTTAATAATGTGCGTAAAGCTCTCACCAGGCTCTTTACTACACACACTCTTATACACATAGAAAAGCTATTTTTAGTTTTGTATTTTTTTAACTTTATATATTATCGGTCGATTCGATACGCACCTCAATTCGTAACATACCGAAAAACAACAGAAAACAAAATGTAACATAAGTTACGGTTTGTAACTTATCTGTAACACAAATGTAACATAAGAGTTTTGAATATACAATAGTTTTTTTACATTATTTTCCCCTATCTACATTTTAAGGTGTTAATACAGTGCTAAAACGAGTTTCATCTCCCACCTGCTATTGGACCTATCATCCTTTGAATACTTTAGGAAAAAGCCCTCTTTCTTAAAGTCCTCAAATTAGTTACATAGATAACTCTTTTTTCACCCAAACATTACGAAGACCTTTTACTTTCATAGCTTTCACATTAAATATATATAATAAAGTTAACTTTTTTGATATAACCGCATGAGGAAAAAAGGATGAACTTTGTCTTCCTTTTTGTTTTTTATTTACATCGAGTTCTTTTGCTAAATGTCTTTTTTATGCCAAATAATATAAAAAAGGTATCCTCAAGTACTTTGAGAATACCTTTTCACTTTCACTATCTTTGTTTTTTTCTACCTAATACGAGTAATCCAAAACTCATCATTACAAGAAGTGCTCCCATATATGGTTCCACCGGCATTTTCTGCCCTGTCTTCGGCAATTCTTTTCCAGATGTCTCTGGATCTGGTGTTCCTGGTCTTTCTGGATTCGTTGTTCCAGGCTTCTCTGGATCCGTTGTTTCCGGTTTTTCTGGATCTGGTGTTCCTGGTTTTTCTGGATCCGTTGTTTCCGGTTTTTCTGGATCTGGTGTTCCTGGTTTTTCTGGATCCGTTGTTTCCGGTTTCTCTGGACCTGGTGGTGCTAAAGGAAGCAATTTATTTAACACTTCTAATTGAACTGAACTTACCATTCCTTTTTTGATTTCAAACGGAATTGGATTTGTTAATTTTTCATATCCTTTTGGTGCTTCCACTTCCACAAGTGTGTAGTTACCTACTGGTAAATCTGAAATATTTGCTTTTCCTTCTTTATCTGTTGTTACTTTCGTTACTACTTGTCCTCCTTTATCATGAACTTCAAAAACAGCCCCTGATAGTACAATTTTGCTTTCAGCATCCACTTTTGTAACTTCTACTGAACCTTTGTCTAATAAGTCATTCTCTACTTTTATTGATAAGACTTTCGTCATACCTTTTTTAATTTCGAATGATACTGGTTCTGTTAGTTTTTTGTATCCTGGTAAGCTTTCTTTCTCTACTAATTTGTACTTTCCTACAGATAGATCTGAAACTTTTGCTTTTCCTTCTTTATCTGTCGTTACTTCTGTTACTACTTTTCCTTGCTCATCTTGTACTTTGAAGACTACGCCTTCTAATACTTTTTGACTGTCTTTATCTACTTTTGTAATTTCTACTGAGCCTTTGTCTAACATTTCGTTTTCTACTGTTAAAGCAATAGATTTTGTCATGCCCTTTTCAACTTTGAAAGTAACCGGATCTACTAATGGTTTATATCCTTTTGGTGCTTTTACTTCTACCAACTTGTATGTGCCAACTGATAAATTAGTAACCTTTGCTTGTCCTTTTTTATCTGTTGTTATTTTAGCAATTACTTGTCCTGCTTCATCTTGAATCTCAAATACTGCATCAGCTAAAGCATCTTTATTTTCTTTGTCTACTTTGGTAATTTCAACATTTCCTGTATCCACTAATTCATTTTCGACAGTTAATTGTAATGCTGTTACTCTACCTTTTTCAATTTCAAATGAAATTGGTTTTTCAAGCGGTTTGTATCCTGCTGATGTTTCTACTTCTACCAGCTCATATTTCCCAATAGATAAATCTGAAACGTTTGCTTTTCCTTCTTTATCCGTTTTTACTTTAGTAACTACTTTCCCTTTTGAATCACGTACTTCAAATACAACACCTTCTAATGGTGCTTTACTATCTTTGTCTATTTTCGTGATTTCAACATTCCCCATATCCACCATTTCGTTTTCTACAGTGAACACTAGAGATTTTGTCATACCTTTTTTAATTTCAAATGGTACCGACTTTTCTAATTTTTTGTATCCTGGTAAGCTCTCTACTTCTACTAGCTTGTACTTTCCTACAGATAAGTCTGAAACGTTTGCTTTTCCTTCTTTATCTGTTGTTACTTTTGTTACTGCTTTTCCTTTTTCGCCTTGAACTTCGAAGACTACACCCGCTAACGGTGCCTTATTATCTTTATCTATCTTCGTTATCTCTACATTTCCCGTATCTACCATTTCATTTTCTATTTTTAGTGATAAGACTTTCGTCATACCTTTTTTAATTTCAAACGTTACTGGTTCTGTTAATTTTTTGTATCCTGGTAAGCTTTCTTTCTCTACTAATTTGTACTTACCTACTGATAAATCAGCAATTTTTGCTTTTCCTTCTTTATCTGTTTTTACTTCAGTCACTACTTTGCCTTGCTCATCTTGCACTTCAAATACTACGCCTTCTAATACTTTCTGACTGTCTTTATCTACTTTTGTAATCTCTACAGAACCTTTATCTAACTGTTCATTCTCTACTTTTAGTGATAAGACTTCTGTCATACCTTTTTTAATTTCAAACGCTACTGGCTCTGTTAATTTTTTATAGCCTGGTAAATTTTCTACTTCTACTAATTTGTAATTTCCTACTGATAGATCTGAAACTTTCGCTTTTCCTTCTTTATCTGTCGTTACTTTCGTTACTACTTTGCCTTTTGAATCTTGCACTTCGAATGTTACGCCTTCTAATAACGCGCCACTTTCTTTGTCCACTTTTGTAATTTCTACTGAGCCTTTATCTAACTGTTCATTCTCTACTTTTAGTGATAAAACTTCTGTCATACCTTTTTTAATTTCAAACGATACTGGTTTTGCTAGTTTTTTATATCCTGGTAAGCTTTCTACCTCTACTAGCTTATATTTCCCTACTGATAAATCTGAAATTGTTGCTTTTCCTTCTTTATCTGTCGTTACTTTTGTTACTACTTTTCCTTTTTCATCTTGCACTTCGAAGACTACGCCTTCTAATGCTTTTTGACTGTCTTTATCTACTTTTGTAATTTCTACATTACCCTTGTCTAACATTTCATTTTCGACTGTTAAAGCAAGAGATTTTTTCATACCTTTTTCAATTTGGAAAGTAATTGGATCTACTAATTTCTTATATCCTTTTGGTGCTTTCACTTCTACTAGCTTATATGTTCCAACTGATAAATTAGTAACTTGTGCTTGTCCTTTTTTATCTGTCGTTATTTTAGCGACTACTTGTCCTGCTTCATCTTGAATATCAAATACTGCATCAGCTAAAGCATCTTTATTTTCTTTATCTACTTTTGTAATTTCTACATTTCCTGTATCCACTAATTCATTTTCTACTGTTAGCTTTAGCGCTGTTACTCTACCCTTTTCAATTTCGAATGAAATTGGCTTTTCTAGTGGTTTGTATCCTGCCGGTGTTTCTACTTCCACCAACTCATACTTCCCAATAGATAAATCTGCAACGTTTGCTTTTCCTTCTTTATCCGTCGTTACTTTTGCAACTACTTTTCCTTTTGAATCACGTACTTCAAATACAACATTTTCTAATGGAGCTTTACTATCTTTATCTATTTTTGTTATCTCTACATTCCCTGTATCCACCATTTCATTTTCTACTTTCAATGATAGAACCTCGGTCATGCCTTTTTTGATTTCAAATGATACTGGTTTTTCTAACTTTTTATAACCAGGTAAACTTTCTACCTCTACTAATTCATACTTTCCTACAGGTAAATCTGAAATATTTGCTTTTCCATCTTTATCTGTCGTTACTTTTGTAACTTCATTACCCTTTTCATCTTGGACGATGAATGTTACTCCCGCTAACGGTGCTTTATTATCTTTATCTATCTTTGTTATCTCTATATTTCCCGTATCTACCATTTCATTTTCTATTTTTAATGATAGAACTTCTGTCATGCCTTTTGTAATTTCAAACGATACTGGCTCTGTTAATTTCTTATAGCCTGGTAAACTTTCTTTCTCTACTAATTTGTACTTCCCTACTGATAAATCAGAGATTTTTGCTTTACCATCTTTATCTGTTTTTACTTCCTTTACTACTGTTCCAGCTTCATCTTGCACTTCAAAGACTACGCCTTTTAATGCTTTTTTGCTGTCTTTATCTACTTTTGTAATTTCTACTGAACCTTTATCTAACTGTTCATTTTCTACTTTCAATGATAGGACTGTTGTCATACCTTTTGTAATTTCGAATGATACTGGTTCTGTTAGCTTTTTGTAGCCTGGTAAGCTTTTCGTCTCTACTAATTTGTACTTTCCTACTGATAAATCAGAGATTTTCGCTTTACCATCTTTATCTGTTTTTACTTTTGTTACTATTTTGCCTTGCTCATCTTGCACTTCGAAGACTACGCCTTCTAATACTTTTTGACTATCTTTATCTATTTTTGTAATTTCTACTGAGCCTTTGTCTAACTGCTCATTTTCTACTTTTATTGCTAAAGCTTTTGTCATACCTTTTGCAATTTCAAATGGTACTGGTTCTGTTAGCTTTTTATAACCTGGTAAGCTTTTCGTCTCTACTAATTTGTACTTTCCTACTGATAGATCTGAAACGTTTGCTTTTCCATCTTTATCTGTTACTACTTTTCTTACTACTCCATCTTTCTCATCTTGGACTTCAAATTCGACACCCGCTAATACTGCCCCGTTTTCTTTGTCCACTTTTGTAATTTCTATATTACCTTTGTCAACCATTGCATTTTCCACTTGTATTGGGAATATGCCGTCCCCTGTTACATTTACTTCGAACTCTGTTTCTTTTAATTGGTATCCTTCAGGCGCTTTCGTTTCTTTTAAAATATATTTCCCTGGTGCTAACGGTTTAGAGATTACCTTACCATCTTTATCTGTAACAATATGTTCGACTACTACACCGTCTTTTACTATATCAAACTCTGCATTTGCTAATGGTTTTTCACCATTTTCCGAATCAATTTTCTTTACTTCAATTTGACCCTTTTGCATAGTATTTTTAATTTCAATTGTTTTTGTTTCTCCAGCTTGAAGTGTAACCTCTACTGGGCTTGTTAATTTTTGATATCCTTCTGGTGCTACTGTTTCATAAACTTTATATGTCCCGGGAGCTAAAGTTTGAGGTACTGAAAAACCTTTTTCGTCCGTTTTCAGTTTTGCAACAACTTCATTTGCACTATTTCGAACTTCAAATTCGGCACCTTTTAACCCTTTGTTCGGATTCTCAGAATCTATTTTATGAATCGATACTGTACCATCTTTTGGAGCTTCAGGCGGTGTAATGGTTACTTCTTTTGATGTTAATGTTTTATCATCAAAATGTAATTCCGCTTTATTAGGAATCTTCTTATCTACGTAAGAAGATAAGTCTGCATTATTTTTGATTTTCGCCTTGATACTGAGGTTAATTATCTGGTCTTCATATGACTTATAGTCAAAATTCTCACCAAACGTAAATGTTACTTCACTTCTTTGTTTATCTATATTTAACGTTCCTTTAGAAGTAATATCTTGGCCATTTTGATCATACACTTTTGCCTCTAATACTTCTAAAACATCTTCTAAATCATCACTAATTACCATTGATGTGTATTTAGGAGGATCGTTTGGTATATGTGTACCAACTTGGTATTGAATAACTTGATCCATTTGTGTTAGCTGCTCATTCTCTACAAGCTTGCCATTCTCATCAACTATATTTTTTTCAATGCTAGGTGGATGATCGTCACCTGAACCGGTTCCTCCCCCACCACTTACGAATACTTGTCCTACTTTTTCTTCAGTTTTAATATTTTCCCCTTCTAATTTCACTGTATTTTTATGAGGCTTTGCAGCAGGATTAGTAATCTTTGTTTTATATCTTAAAATATAACCTTTTGAACTGTCTGGAAACTCAATTGTAAATCCAGTCTTTGTTGCATTTATTTTAATGTTAGATAAATCTGCTGGCTTAATATTTGTTGGTGCATAACCATCTTCAAATACAGCCTCTTCTAATACTACACTGTCTGTAATTAACTCATGCCCAGGTCCTAATGTATCTGTTAATTTAAGATCTTGCATTTCTGTTCCAGTTGCATTTACATATACAAGCCAATCAGCAATGGACGGATCTTCTTGATTATAAGAACCCCATTTCAATAGATTATCTGTATTGGGCTGTGGCTTCGGTCTCTCTGTCGTATTATTTACACTTACTTCTTTATTGACGATTTGACCATCAACGTTAAATTCTAATGGAATTTCTTTAACACCATCATATGCTTCTAGACCAAAGTAGAATTCTACGAATAAAGAACCTTTAATGTTATTCTTTCCTTCTACGTAATCACCCATAGTACACGTCAATAGACCCTTTTTCATCTCACATGTACCAACTGTTTTTCCTTCAGCATCTTTTAAAGGAAAACTCATATTCATAAGGTCTTTTCGAAACTCTTTTGGCATATCAATTGTGAATTGATCTCCACTTTTTATTTTTTCTTTAGCTGACCACTTCACTTCTACTTTCATTCCATCTGAGGCTTGATACGGTTCAGATGTCGTGCCATCAGTACGGGAAATATTAATTTCGTCCACTGGACTTTTCATCACAGCAGCTTGAATAACTGGAGCCCACACATTCAGCACTGAAAATAATACTAGAAAAACTAATGAAACCATTGAAATGTGCCTTTTAGTACTTTTCATTTGCATAGTTCCCTCCTAAATTTTTATATTTATATAACAAAAAAAGACCGTCTGGTTGCATCAAAAATGTGCAACCAGACGATCTTAGTAACCAATATGTATTACCGTAGACTCTAAGCTTTGCGGCCTATCCTTTCGAATAGTGTGCTAAAAATATCTTTTATTCTTTTTTTGTTTCATTTTCCTCTTAAACCAAATATTACTATACCGTCTGGACGGTTATAATTCAATACTCTATAAAATTGTTCTATTTTTCTAATAAAAAAAATAATTCACCACTACATTAAAGAAGCAATGGTGAATTATTTATATATTATATAGTTAATATATTCTATTTATATGAATTATTAATAAGAGCTTGAATCACTTTTTCTCTTAACTCTGGCCTTAGTCTTCCAACCCCTAAATATTCCGCATACCATAATCCATCTGCTGCTAATCTAATAATTGTTGCACAAACTGAATCTATCTCATCATTTTCTATATTCTTTTGCAGTTGCTGAAATGATTGTTGTAATGGCTCAAGTAATTCAGGTTTTAACATGAATGCTGCCATCATACTACTAGACAACTCTTCTGTTCTTCTCTCGTTACTTAATCTTTCCTCTACAAAAGAGCGAACCCACCTTCCTTTCCTCTCTGAGTCTTCCGCTACTTTAGCGTAAATGGCCCCCTCATAATCCTCTACCCCTCTGACTATCATACCTTCTATTAAAGCTTCTTTATTTGAAAAGTGATACAATAATCCACCTTTACTTACACCCGCCTCTTTTGCCACTGCTTCTAAGGTTAATTTAGCAACCCCTTTACATTGCACAATTTGAGAAGCGGCTTCTAAAATCTTTTGCCGTGTTATACTTGTACTCATTCCTTTTTAAAACCCCATTTCTACTAAATTTATATAAATACGTATCTTATTTTTAATATCACTGAGTAATAATAAATATTTTCTTTATACAACAAAAGCTTCATCGCCTTTGAATTGTTCGTTGCTTCTTCTATTAAAAATTTTCATATCATTCAATATGATAACATTAAATACACAAAGATGACTATACATCTATACTTTTGTTTTCATTCCTAATATATCCATTAGTGAAATTTACTGTTTTAGTCCTTTTTTTACTTTATCATCTCTATTGTTTTACCTTATAAGACGGCGTTAATTCTTTCATCGTTGCATAAAAAATGTTATTACTCCTGTTACATCGAGTAATAACATTTTTATTTTAATCTATTTAACAAATTTGCTTCCAACTAGCATCCTTCACATCTTCACTAGTCGGATTTCTAACTGATTTCACAAAACATTCCCCGCAAGCCCCAAATGCAATGAAATTTCTCTGTGCTTGTCTTAACGAGACTTCATTTGCTCCATCTTCAAGGTCAGGCTCTTTAAGCTGAACAGGATCCTCTTCCCAATAACATATATTACAAATTTCATATGTACCCGGTGGTTCTTCTTCTATTGTTTTATATCCGCGGCATGGATAGGTGTATTTCATATAATCACCTTATTTCCCTTCATATGTAGTCCTACTTACTAAAAATGTAATAGAGCAAATTATAGTTAATCCCATAAAGTACATCATTTTAATAATACGAGTATTTTCATATGTTGTAGGAACCCCGTCAGATATAACTTCATAGCAAAAAACAATACTTATGGCTAAAAGAATATATAAAATTAAGGATGGGATAAAATGTAGCTTTATAGGTAAAATAACGCACCTAAACAATATCTCCCCAAGAAGACATCCAACTAAAACAACAGGGACTCCAACTATCAAAGTAGCGGCCAACATTTGGGCCATAGCAATAAAAAGATTCGTAAAAATAGAAAATAGCTCTCCTTCAAAAATCCCCTTCTCATCGTATATTTGAATTATCGTCATTGAAATAAATAAGCTTAATAAAGAATGGGAATACGGAATTAAAAATTTTCCCAATCCTGCTCACCTCACTTTTTTTGCGTCACATATATTATTAATTATTTCCTATCATTTTTACATAGAAAAATAACTCGCCTCCCGCAAAAGACGAGCCATTCCATTTAATTCTCACTTATTCTCTTCTTATACCAATCCTGCATTCTCTCCGCATCTTCTACTCTCGTATGCTCTAATTTATAACTCGATGATGCGCTCGAAAACTTATACGTACATAAATCTGCCCGGCGCTGGAAATATGATTGTGTCTTTTCCATCGATTGGACGTGTCTTCTTCTAACAAGTCCTGTATATTTTCCAACGCTGCGATATACAAGTGTAATTTGCTCTCCGTTTACACTGTAACCATTTGTTTTAAATGTTGCGTAACCAAGTGTAAAGATGAGGATCGTGAGCGGAATTAGTGCCCACATGATGAAGTGTTTTTCAAAGTATATACTTATTCCAATAAGCGGAATTGCTAGCATCGTGAAGAAGATGAAGCTATCAATGAGATAGCGGCGTAATGCTGCTTTTGGTAATGAAATAATATTTGTATCCAGTTCGTATGGTAGTTGTAAATGCGCGAGTAACTGTTGTACTCGGTCTTTTCGAATGATTGGATGCAGTGTAACTTTTTCTTTTTCATCATCCGTTCCCTTACTTTGAATAACTTCTACTTGCACAGCACAATAGCCGAATGGCTGACGTAAAATACTTTCTTTTATCGTAATCCCTTGAATACGATGTAACTTTAAGACGAGTTCTTTTTTCTCAAGTAATCCTTGTGAAATGCGGACTTCGTCATTTCTTCGATTTACTGTGAAATCTCCATGTTTTAGCGCATAACCGATTGTAGATATAATCCACGAAAGGACGAGTAAAATAGCTACCATGAAAATCCAGCCATATATATCATGTTGCATTACATATGACTTTACGCTATTCTCTATCCATTTCGGAATGTACTCCTCTACTTGGTGATACACGAAAAAGATTAACGAGAATAATAGTCCAAACTGCCCCGATGTAACAGAGGCTAGTAAAATTTCTTTCCAAGTCAATTTATATTCTGTTGTTTGTTTTTCTTCTGTAACGATTTCTTTTTTTACTGCATGTTCCGCTTTTTCGTCTAGCGTTCCTTCTGCTTTCACTTCTGGAGTTGGCTCATTTAGCAAAGCAATAAGCTCAGTTGCCTCTTCTACTGTAATACCGGCTAAGCTAACCTCCGCATCATCGCCCCCGCCAGCTGTTTCGATCTGAATTTTCTTTAAACCGAGCATTTGATATAGCACGTTAGAACTTGTATGAATCGTTTGAACACGTTCTTTATTTAAGTAGCTCTCCTTCTTTACAAAGAGCCCTTGTTTCACATGTAATACGTTATTTTCAACCCAATATGTTGTGTAATACCATTTTTCAAACGCTGAAAAGACAGTGAGTAAACCAAATGCAGCGGGAATTAAGTACCAAAACGGGAATTTTCCATTTAAGCTAAACATGAAAATAAAGAGTGGTATAAAATCTCTTATTTTTAATTCCAATAACATCGTGATTGGATGCTGCCTCTTATACATCCTCATCACTCACTTTCGCTAATTCTGCGATTTTCGTTTTCAACATTTCCGCTTCATACATCGTTAAGCCTGGGATGCTGTGAGAAGTTGCTGCTGTTGAAATGTGTAATTCTGCTAAGCCATATTTTCTCATAATCGGCCCTTGTTCAATCGTAACGTGCTGCACACGAATCATCGGTACTAATACGCGCTTTACGACAAAAAGACCGTGCTGAATTTCAAGCTCTTCTTCATTTAGTTGGTAGCTGTAATAACGTTGACGTAGTTTCGGGAATAAGAAGTACGAAAATGGTGCGAACACAACTGTTAGCCCAATCATCACATACAAAATCCACGCCCACCAATCAAACTTTATCATGAGGAAAAGGTACGCTAAAATGACAAGAATACCGATCCCTTCTTCTATTACAGCCCGAACTTTCCACACCTTGACCATGTCAGGGTGAATTTCATTTTTCAATGGATCCATGTAACCACTCCAAATCTAGTAATCTAATATATGAATAGTCTCAATCTATATTTTACATAACTTTACAGAAAATTGAAATTTAATCTTCTTTCTTCTCAGGAATAAAATATCCGAACCAAAGTAGCCAAATGAAACCGATTAACTTCATCCAATTTCCATCCGCTTGAAAAGCTTCTATCATGCCTGGAATTTTATACACCCCAATAAATCCAAGAAAACCGAGCCACCAGTTTTTTTGCATTTTCACTTTTATTCCTCCTTCATGACGTTTTTCACATTTCGAATCCAAATTTCTTTATACTTTAACTGAAATCCCATGAGCATGTAATTGCTCATATTATCAATTACAAGCGCTAACGTATGAGCGTTTTCTTCCGTTGCATGCTGTGACACGACGCCCAGTTCCACACCTTTCTTCAATAAATCGTGGAAACCATTTAAAAACTCTTCTTGTATATCAAATAAACGTTTCTGATACTTTTCATTTCGCGCCGCAGTTACGATAAATTCATTTATGACGCGCAGTATTCCTTCTTGTCCTTCATACTCTGAGAGCATATGTAAACCATCTGCGATTAACTTTTCCGCAAAATTTTCTCTCGTATATTGCTCTTTATCAAAATAACTCATGAAATAATATCCAGAAAAAACTTCTTCAAATAAAAAGTCCACTAACGCTTCTTTAGAAGAAAAATGATAATAAATAGCCGGTTTTGAAATACCTACCTCTTTCGCAATCATGGAAAGACTCATCTTCTCAATGCCGTGCTCTGCCATGAGTTTAAATGATGCCGCTACAATGTTTTGAGATGTTTGTAAATTCTTTGTCATACTGTACCTCACTTGTTTTTACTTACCGGTCGGTAAATAAATTGTAAAATAAAAAATTATCGTTTGCAAGTTTGATTCAAAACTACATATTACTTTCTCCATTTACTTTATGAAGCAGAATCATATTCCTCCATAGTTACTACAGTAATCTTTAATCCAGTTAAACTACAAAAAGCACCTTTGTGAGTGCTTCTTGTAATTTAATATTTAGGCCCCATGTAATCATAACTTTGATCTAACGCTTTTAATAAATCAATCGCACCCTTTAACTCTCTTTTATCAGACTCTAATTCTTCCATTCTTCTTTCGATATCTTTTTTAAAAGATTCTAAATCGCTAATGGCTTTTTTCCCTACTCCAAGTTGAGACCAGCTTGATAAGAGTAAATTATGTACATTACTTACAACCCTTTTATTATGGTTTAAGTCTTGAATCATATGGTCAAATTGTTGTAAAGCTTGGTTCAATGCTTCTTCATTTAGGTAAATTCTCGGCATCCTAATCTTCTCCCTTAATATTGTTGATCCGTCTTCTTATAATCATCGGTTTTCTTCTCAATAAAATCTGAAATTTCCGTTGCTGTTCGTATGTACCAAAAACTTAAATGCTCTACATGTGCACGTATATTATTTACTTTAGCTTCTACCCGTCTACTTTCAGCCGTTTCTAATAATGTCATCATATTAGAAATTAACCTCGGTACTCTCTCTTGAAATTCTTGTGCGTTTCGCTTCATATCTCTTACGGCTTTTTCCAAATTCTCTACAACTACACGAATCTCTCCCCCGCCTAATAACGCGCCCGGTGAATCATAAACTCTTTCATTCGTGTCTACATTTAACAAGTATTTATTTGATAAAGACCCATTCTCCCCAAATCGGAAGTTTTTATCTGTTTGATAATGATAACCAGGACCACTTATCGAATTCAAAAATCGAGTAACATCCATCCCAAGCTTTTGCTGTAATGATAACTCGGACATTTCTTCTTTCGAAATTGGTGGTGTTACCGCATAAGTAGATCCTATATGACTTTCATATGCACCAAATGGTCCATAACCAATTGAATCATTTCCGTGAACAACACTTACAATTCTATTATTAAACTCACCATTATTTGCTTTTTCTTGTAAATCAGGCGGTAACAAATGTTTTGCACTTGGCGCATTCCATGACATACATCTTACATTGTCATTAGATGCCGCTGCATATTCCGCTAAAGCTCCCCCTAATGAATGACCCGTCGTATATATCTCCACATCATCCCTGCCCTTATATGTATCCGTTACTTGTTTCATGACCCTTTCAGCTTGTTCAAATTGATTATGTGTTTCCCAGCGCTGATTCTCTTCATTCCAATATTTCTTTGAACCTGCATTCTCAGTCCCTGCTACAGGAGGTGCTGCTGGTCCATGAACACCTTCTCGTAATACAAAATGATTTGTATCCGTTTTTAAATCCTTCATACCTTCCCTAGCTTCATCAGAACGCCTAAAGAGTTTTTCTCTATAATTTTATCTCATTCTGTCCCCCAGAAAGCTATCATAACTTGCTTTTCCCCATTCACATCTCGTACAAAGACAACTGTGCCTATTCCAATTTATCGTGGAATGTTCCTCCCTTTTCCTATGTTTGTAAACTTCGACCTTCTTTATTGGTAATAACAACTTCTTCAATATCTTTATCAGATTTATACGTTGTGTCTGCTAATTGATAAAAAGTAGAATCTAAAACTTCATTTTTGTTACTCAAAACATTTTTCTTCTACAACATTTGATATATTCTTATAATTAAGATAACATTTTCGGAGGATACATATGGATATTATTATTAAAAAATTTAGTTTTTGTTTATTATTTATATTTATTTTAAGTACTTTAGAGGGATGTACCATGGATCAAAAAAACAATGAAGAACAAGTAGTAAAAGAAGCAAAAGCGACAACCATTACATACTTTAAGGAAAAGCAAGATTTGGATGTAGTAATTACTGGGCATGAGTTTGGTCCTAAAGACTTACAATCCATTTATATTTCTGGACATGTCAAAGATGATAGAGACAAAACATTTAATATAACTATTCAATATAGCGGAGATAAATACACGATAGGTTCAATTTCTAAAAGTAAAAGTTTAAAATTAAAATACTAACACTTCCCATAATTTTTATCTAAGTCATTCCTATATGCTCCCAATAATGTTCAAATAGTTTTTATAAACGGACATGTTAAAGATAACAAAAATAAGGTTTTTTCTATGGACAAAGAATATGATGTAGGAGATTATCATATAAGCCGTATGTCTCATTCAAAAAATTTAGAGCTTAAAAACTAAGTACCCGGGTAATTTAGAATGCTTTTCTTTATAACCCCACCCCACAATGTTCAGTGAATATAAAATTTAGTGAAAAGGAATATAACGCAAGATCCATGGAGTGATTATACATGAACAAATTCGGTACAAAATTATTCTTTATTTTTACACTTATCCTTTTAGGTGGATGTACTATAGATCAAAAGAATGAAGAACAACAAATCGTTAATAAAGCAAAAGAAGAAACCATTCAGTATTTCAAAGAAAAAGAGAATTTAGAAGTGACTATTACGAATCATAGATTTCCTTCTAATGATATCGAAACTATTTTTATAACTGGTCATATCAAAGATGATACAAATAAGAAATTTACTACTTCAATTGATTATAAGGATGATTATAATATCGGTTCTATCTCCACCACTAATTTCAGCCTAAAACGCTGAAAAACAATCTCAATTATACCTTCTTCTTTTGAAGCATTAATCATTAAAACAAAAAAGCATCCTAAATCACACATTTAGGATGCTTTCTTTTTAATTCCTATTCAGCAATCGCATACGATAACAATTCATCGTTACTTCCCCAAGTCTTTGCAGTAATTGATAGTTCGCATACGCGCCGACCGGGGCACCGATTATTGGTACGAGCTGAAGCATTTTTGCTAAATCGATATAGTCTCGGTACTCTGTTTGGAACTTTTCCCAGTCCATATGGTTTTCTTCTTCTGTATCCCACGTTTCGATGGCTTTCCATATTTCTTTTCGGTGGTCGTCACTTGAAAAGGCAAGTTGGAAAACGTGAAGGATAAAAAGGCGCTCTTCTTTGTCGCTCGTATCAAATCCGTACAATGTTGCTGCATCGAATAAAAATTTAATTTTAATGCCGAGTAAAAGCGGAAAGTCAGCAAGGCCAAGGAGAATACCGCCTGCTCCCGTCCCCGCTCCTTCTGCCGCTGCTATTTTTTTATACTCATCCATTTTTTTACGTACTTCATCGTCTCGTCGTTGCAATGACCAGTTCGGCTCTTTTAATTTCGGCTTTATAAAGTTTGATCCGGCACTAATCGTTTGCACCATCATCCGAATCGTTTCTGTTAATACTTTTTGCACTTTCGCCGGAATAAGCTGTTGTACTTTCGTCTGCACTTTCTTTGAGAACCGTGTCATCATAGAAGAATCTTTCATGAATGTAGCTTTCCACTGCTCCAGCTCTTTTATAACCTTTTCTTCATATGTAATCATAGGTTCATTCCCTTCAATTTAAACGCTCAATACGTTTTGCCCCGTATTGATAAACGAAACCGATACTAAATACTATGCTTACGACTAGTAAAATTCCTGTCATCATGAAATCTTTCGTCGCAAGTGCAAATATGATTGTAAAGATAATACTACCTGTAATAAGGATTGCATTTAATAAAGTAAGAAAATCTTTCTTCTTCTCTTCTCCCCCTATCGGATACAAATCAAGCCAAATCTTCATGCGGTGATGTTTCCATAAAGTTAATAGCTGATAACCGATTAAGTATAAGAAAATAAGGCTTACGACAAATCGTCCATATAAAAACGGAATGAAGTACAGAATAACTCCTCCAAGAGCGAGCAGGCGCACATATAAGCCGAAATAGTTACCCGATCGTAAAAACGTTCTCGTATATAAGTATAAATATGTACGCTTTTCGCCAATCATCGAAAGAATGAAATCAAGCCATTTCTTGCGGGATACTCTCTCTTTTAATGCTGGTACATCAACGAACATATTCGCGATGCGGTACAGCAGCATCATCTTCTTACCTTCTTCAGAAATTAAATACTCCCAGTTTAGCGGCTTTCCCTTCACCATTTGATGCATGATAGCGAGGTATAACACCATGAGCAGAACGATTCCGCCAATAAACATAATGGAAGTACGTTCTACAAGGAAGTAAACAAATAATCCGTTTAAAATAAAACGAATGAACCAATCGGCTCTTTGTATATTTTGGTCTGTTAAAAATGATTTTTCCCATGCCAAGAATAAATTCCACGCTTTTACAATGACAAACGCGATTACAATCCATATGTACGCCGCTCCAGTTTGTTTCATTTGCTGAAAGTATAACGGGGCTAGTGCTGCCGCTACGATGGCGATTATGTATAACTGAATCATAAACGTAAAGAGAAATGCCTTTGTGAAATAAGGTTTTAACTTTTCTTCCACTGGCAGTAAGTAAACGAGATCTGCTTCTTTTAATAACGTTTGTATCGATCCGGCCGTTAATACGAGTCCAAGCAACACTGCCATAACGAGTGCTGTCGGAAACGACGGTGTTAGCGTTTGTAACCACTGCTGGTAATAATACGCTCCTGCGCCGATGATAAATACAAAAATAAATTTCAAATGATCATTAAATACGTATTTACTATATGTACGAACTTCTTTTAGAAAGTGACGAAATCGTTCTTTCCATAATGCTGTGCTATTCATAATCTTCTTCCTTCGTTAATGCAATATAAATATCATCTAACGTTGCACCTGGCATATTAAACTGTGATTGTAGTTCAGCTAATGTTCCCTTCGCTCTTACTTCACCTTGATGCAGAATAATGAACGAATCACAATAACGCTCTGCTGTCGCTAAAATGTGTGTACTCATTAAGATTCCTGCACCGCTCTTTTTCATGTGATCCATCATTTGAAGAAGTGATTGAATCGCTAACGGATCAAGCCCTACGAAAGGTTCGTCCACAATGTAAAGAGATGGTTCCACTAAAAATGCACTCATAATCATTACTTTTTGTTTCATCCCTTTTGAGAAATGAGACGGAAACCATTTCAAACGATTTTTCATGCGAAATTCTTGTAATAGTTGTCCTACACGTTCTTCATATTGTTTTTCATCGACACCGTACGCCATCGCTGTTAGCTTCAAATGTTCTTCTAGCGTTAGCTCATCATATAATACAGGTGTTTCTGGGATGAACGAAAAGCTAGAACGGTACGCTGTCATATCATCACGAATTGTTTTCCCATTAATTGTGACAGTTCCTTTTTTCGGTTCCATTAAACCGATAATATGTTTAATCGTCGTACTTTTACCCGCTCCATTTAAACCGATTAAGCCGACAAGTTCGCCTTTATTAACAGAGAACGAAACATCTTTTAGTACAGGTCGCTTCGTATATCCTCCTGTAACATTTTCTACACGCAATAACTCGCTCATACGACACCACTTTCTTCATTAGTATTCATTCTATATTCATCTTACCAAAAATGGCGCTGTACTACATAGTATCGATGTCTTAAAAAAAATTTAAATTTGTTAGCATATATTTTTACGAAAGCGGACATCATAATTAGTGAAGAAGGAACACATTGAAAAAGCGACCACCAATTGATGAGTACAACAACATAGTTAAGTCATCATGAAATGGGGTGTCCATGTTGGACAAAGAAATTTACACATAACCAGATCATTTGTTTCATTTTCGAAACGGGGTGTCTCCGAAAGAGCATATACTGTTTTAAAAAATAAACAATTTCCTTTTATGAAAGATTGCAATTCATTTCACTTGAAAATGGGGTGTCTACGGCAGAAACTTTAGCCGATTTACCGTGCATTTCTTAAATAAATGAGGTGTCTGCGAAACGTAAATTACGATAATGCTTTTTCAATCCCTCTTCAGAAAACAGGAAGCTGAGTCAGCTTCCTGTTTTTCGTGTTTGTTCTCTTATGTAATTATGGTAAAATACGGCTAAGGATATTTGAAAGGATGAGATCGATGAATCATACAGCAGATAATTGTATTTTTTGCAAAATCATTGACGGGCAAATCCCTTGCTCAAAAGTATACGAAGATGAACATGTGCTTGCATTTTTAGATATTAGTCAAGTAACAAAAGGACATACTCTTGTTATTCCGAAAGTTCACAAACAAGACATATTTGCGTTAACGCCAGAAATCGCATCACACATTTTTTCTGTCGTTCCGAAAATCGCAAATGCGATTAAAGCAGAGTTTAATCCAGTTGGTTTTAACCTACTTAACAACAACGGCGAGAAAGCTGGACAAACTGTGTTCCACTTCCACCTTCATTTAATTCCACGCTACGGTGAAAACGATGGTTTCGGTGCTGTTTGGAAATCACATCAAAATGAATACACAATGGAAAATTTACAAAACATCGCAAGTAAAATTGCAAATAGTGTGAAATAGTGACACTATAATAAGAAGTAATACATAACAAGCCACTTTCCTAAAGTGATTAAATATTGCAAGGCTTGTTTCTCCATTCAAGATTCCAGGGAATATGTACAGTACACTTTTCTTTCCCTTGTCTTAAAGATATGCATATTTTTTCACATCATGAATACGAACAAAAAATAAGGAGGTCTCCTTTTATGTCAAAAGCTAAATCCTTTATTACAGGTGTCATTTGCGGCGGAGCAGTTGCTGGATTAGCTGTTCTTTTCTCTACTCCTTCTTCTGGCAAAGACATGCGCGGCAAGTTAAAAGAAAAAGGAAATGATATTAAAAAGACATTAGCTGATATTACAGCTGATACAAAATTATTAAAACGTCAAATCGTTGAAACTGCTTCAGAAGGTAAAGAAGTGTTTCAAGAATTAAAAGACGATATGCACGATACGCTTTCTAACTGGAAGCAAGATATTTCTCAAAACAAACGACATATTGAGCAAGAGATTTTGGACATTCAAAAATCAATTGAGAAACTACAAGAAGCTGTTCCGGAAAAAGCGTAAACAAATTCCTGCTTAGTTTTTTGCATATAACAAATATTTTTTATATAAATTGACCTTAACACGGCATATCACATAGATATGCCGTGTTTTTATGCATTTACAATATATGTTATCACTTAACATGTAAGGACAACACATGTATTCACGACTCATAAAACGCTTCCATAGTTATGCATGATTTGTATAGAATGTCATTTTTCCAAAAAATTTTCACAATTCTCACAAAAAGACTTTATTAATTTTTATTTTACTGGCATAATAGATAGTAATGAAAAAGAATGTTAAAGTGGGTGAGTAAATGAAAAGTGGAGAAAAAGATTACTCGGTAAAAGAAGCGATGATTTTCAGCCAACGCATTGCTCAATTATCGAAAGCGTTATGGAAATGTGTAGAGAAAGATTGGCAGATGTGGATTAAGCCTTACGATTTAAACATTAATGAGCATCATATTTTAACAATCGCTTATCATTTAAAAGGGGCTTCTATTTCTGAGATTGCTAAGTTTGGAGTTATGCACGTATCAACGGCGTTTAACTTCTCTAAAAAGCTGGAAGAACGCGGCTATCTTGTATTCTCAAAAAAAGAAGATGACAAACGAAATACGTACATTGAGATTACAGACAAAGGGGAAGAGTTACTACTTCGCTTAATGGAGGAGTATGATCCTGAAAATAATTCAGTGTTTAATGGGGCTCTTGCACTTCGTAATTTTTATGGGAAGTTCCCAGAAAATATCGAACTGATTGCTATCTTGCGTAATATTTACGGACAAGACTTCATCGATATTTTTGAGAAATCATTAGAAGATATTGAAGAGAACTTTACAGAATCCGATCAGAAGTTAGTTAAGAAGTAATCTATTTATTTTTTCGCAATCATGCTTAAGAATTCATTCATAAGCGGCTTAAATAAACCTTGTTTTGCTAGCGCTTCCGCAGTTTCGTGTACTTCGAGCTGATGTGGAAGCGCTTTTTCAAATTGATCTAATAGCGCATCGAACAAAAGAAGCCCTTCTGCTTTCTCCACTACATATTGCTCGTTCAGTATTTCACAAAGATTCAGTATACGTTCAATATCTTTTTTACGAGCTTTTTTCTTTATGATTAAAGAATAAAATGGACACTTTTCTTCATCAATCATTTTAAATAGTAGGTCTACGTAGTATTCAGCTTGTTCTAATCTTCTAACAACGTCCATTTTCTCCCTCGCTTTCTAACACAAAGTCTTCTATTTCTGAATTTTATAACACGAACAAAATATCGTATGATACAATATATAAAGTATATGTATTTTAGCCAAAAGGAGGTCTCGCCTCATGACACTTATAACAGTTGTTTTTGTCGCATTCGCACTTCTTGTTATATTTTACACGAATTTCATGACACATACACTGTGTGAACGAAAACAAATAACTGCGAGCCGCCAACCCGGTGTCTTTCGGGTTATTAATGTATGTATAACAATTTTATTAATTTCTAGTTATATAGAAATTATATTTCATGGAAAGTGAGGAAGGAAAGCCCCTTCCTCACTTTTTTCCTCTATAAGCAAATTATACCTACTATAACCAATAAAATAAACAGTACAAGTAATAAAATAAGTTGAGAATTCATCCCCATCCCCTCCTCTATTCTGTATATGCGGCATCCGCCCAATATGGCACACCTTCAAAATCTGACACGATATGGTTAATTTTTCTTTATCAATATGAAATCTAGTCGAAATATGATATATTAAATTCTGTACATATTGCTTATACTATGAAATAAATGACACGCATCTTAACTTTATCCTAAAGCCTCGGTAAGCCCTGTTAAGCGCGCTTTACCAATATAAAAAGCAAAAGTATCAGTGAGACTTAATCGGGCTCTGATGAACTAAAATTCATCGGTATAGGATAAATTAAAAATACATAATAGTAGGAGTGTTTATCGAATGAAGAAAGCTATGCTTGCCTTAGCCGCAACAAGTGTAATCGCACTATCAGCTTGTGGAACATCATCATCAGACAAAATCGTTACATCTAAAGCTGGTGACATTACAAAAGACGAATTCTACGAGCAAATGAAAACACAAGCTGGTAAACAAGTACTAAACAACATGGTTATGGAAAAAGTACTTATTAAAAACTACAAAGTCGAAGACAAAGAAGTAGACAAAAAGTACGATGAAATGAAAAAACAATACGGTGATCAATTCGATACACTATTAAAACAACAAGGTATTAAAGAAGAAACGTTAAAAACTGGTGTGCGTGCTCAATTAGCGCAAGAAAAAGCTATCGAGAAAACAATCACTGATAAAGAATTAAAAGACAACTACAAGCCTCAAATTAAAGCAAGCCACATTCTTGTAAAAGATGAAGCGACTGCGAAAAAGATTAAAGAAGAACTTGGACAAGGTAAATCTTTCGAAGAGTTAGCGAAACAATACTCTGAAGATACTGGTTCAAAAGAAAAAGGTGGAGACTTAGGATTCTTCGAACACGGTAAAATGGTTAAAGAATTCGAAGATGCTGCTTATAAACTGAAAAAAGATGAAGTAAGCGAACCTGTAAAAACACAATTCGGTTACCACATCATTAAAGTTACAGACATTAAAGAGCCAGAAAAATCATTCGAGCAATCAAAAGCTGACTTGAAAAAAGAGTTAGTTGCGAAGAAATCACAAGATGGCGAATTCATGAACGATCTTATGATGAAAGAAATCAAAAAAGCTGACGTAAAAGTTGACGATAAAGATTTAAAAGATCTTTTCGACGAGAAGAAAGCTGACGCTAAAAAAGAAGAAAAGAAATAACGAAATAAAAAGATCGGGCTTAGGCCCGATCTTTTTTTATCCCCTCTTCTCCCCTATCAATTTATGTTTAGATTCAGTAAATGAAATTATATAGTTGCTCCTCTGAATAAATTAACCTCAGCTCTAAATTATATCGGCGATTTTCAAAATATATCGACCGTAACTCCAATTATATCAGCGATTTTCGAAATATATCGACTTACCGACAAAAACAAAAAAACCTTGATCCACGTAACATGGAACCAAGGTTTATCTTATTATCATTGATTAAATTAAAAAACTATGTTAAATTAGTACAGAAACACGTTTCCAAAAATACAAAGAACGTATTTATCCGTATCTTAATTTTACACCAAAACACATCTTCAGTCAACCTCTATTTTTCACTTTTAAAGGAGTGCTTACCGTATGAACAAAAAACTTGATCTAGAGCAAAAAAGATTGGATACCGTAATCCAAACGATTAGGCAGCAAATTGATAAACTGGAAAACGAAACTGGCAGACGCCGGGCAGAAGTAATCAATATTCGTAAACATTTCTGGGATGACGTAAAAGTGAATACTGATACTTTTGATGATTATCTTGAAACAGTTATCAACTTAAGACAACAAGCTCAGTCACTAGCTGTTACACAAATTACCCATAAGCACACCTTTAATCGACTTGCCGCATTAAGACGCATGCATAAAGCACCTTATTTCGGACGAATTGATTTCAAAGAAGAAGGAGAATCTGCTGCAGAGCAAATTTATATCGGCGTAGCTACACTTACTGATGCAAGCGGAGAAAACTTTCTTATATATGACTGGCGCGCACCCATTTCGAGTGTCTACTACGATTATCCACCAGGACCGGCTGAATACAGTACACCAGGAGGCGTAATTCACGGTAATGTAGAGAAAAAATTACAATACATTATTCAAAATGGCGAGATTGATTCTATGTTCGATACGAGTCTTACAATTGGCGATGAAATTCTTCAACAAGCGCTCGGAAAAGGCACAAACAAACATATGCAAAGTATCGTTGCTACGATTCAGCGCGAGCAAAATGAAATTATTCGTCACGATGAAGGCCGACTCCTTATCGTGCAAGGAGCTGCTGGTAGTGGTAAAACGTCAGCTGCCCTGCAACGAATCGCCTACTTACTATATAAATATCGCGAATGGTTAAAAGCGGATCAAATTATTCTCTTCTCCCCTAACTCTATGTTCAACAGCTACGTTTCTAACGTACTGCCTGAACTCGGTGAAGAAAATATGCAGCAAGTTACATTCCAGGAATATTTAAATCATAGACTAAGTAAGTCATTTGACGTGGAAGATCCTTATGAGCAATTAGAATATATGCTAACTGAAACGAATAGCCCTATCTATAAAACGAGAAATGCTAGTATTCGATTTAAAGCATCTACTCAATTTTTCGAGATGATTAGAACGTACAGACAATCTCTTGAATCTTCGGGTATGCTATTTAGGGGAATGAAATTTAGAGGAAAGCTAATTGTCTCTGCGAAAGAAATTACAGAGCAATTTTACAATACCGACTCCTCTCTCCGCTTCCATAGTCGAATTGAGAAGTTAACGGATTGGCTAAATAAACAAATAGATGCACTTGAAAAAGCAGAACTGAAAAAGCCTTGGGTAGAAGAAGAAATTGAACTACTTAGTAAAGATGAATATCAAAAGGCTTATAAATACTTGCAGAAAAAAGGCGAGTTTGACGATAACTCCTTTCATGATTTTGAGAAGGAAACGAAAGTACTCGGACGTATGATTGTCCGTAAAAAATTGAAGCCACTTCGTAAAGGTGTTCAAACATTGCGTTTCATCAATTTCACAGGCATATATAAACAACTTTTCACAGATGCATCATGGGTTACTGGAGAAAAGCCGAAAGAATGGGATGACATTTGCTCATTAACAGTAAACACGCTCGATGAAGGAAAGCTATATTACGAAGATGCGACTCCATTTTTACTTTTAAAAGAATTAATTGAAGGCTTCCAAACGAATAGATCGATTAAACACGTACTCGTAGACGAAGCACAAGATTATTCTCCGTTTCAATTCGAGTTTCTAAAACGCCTCTTCCCTGCCGCAAGAATGACGGTACTCGGAGACTTTAACCAAGCGATATTTGCACACGCGAGTGAAACAGTGAATTTCAATACACTTACTAGCTTATACGGACCAGATGAAACGAACGGTATTAACTTAACTCGTAGCTACCGCTCAACAAAACCAATTATTGAATTTACACGCGCTCTCGTACCAGAAGGAAAGAACATCCATGCATTTGAACGTGACGGTGAGAAACCTACAGTGACGAAAGTATCTAATCACAACGAACTGCACGAGCATATTACTGCCAAAGTTGCTGAATTACAAAAACAAAATCACAACACGATCGCAATTATATGTAAATCCGCAGCTGAAAGCGCCGCTGCTTACGAAGCACTTCGTCATATCGAGAATATTAAACTCGTGAAAAGTAACTCAGCCGAGTATGAGCAAGGCATTGTCGTGATCCCTGCTTACTTAGCGAAAGGTATCGAATTTGATGCTGTTATTATTTACGATGCTTCTAAAGATGTGTACAGCGATGAGAGCGTTCGTAGATTGTTCTACACTGCTTGTACACGCGCGATGCATGAATTACAACTTTATAGCGTTGGCGATGTTAGTCCTTTTGTGCTCGGGGCTGATTCGGAGAGTTTTGAACTTATTACACCTTGATACGAATCAAGGTGTTTCTTTTTTATGCAGGATTTACACCTTTAAAGTAGAATATATCATTTTAGAAAAAATAAGGAGTGAAAAAATGAATCATTATTTCATTGCTATTTATAACGGTGAGTTCCCTACCGAAAAATTACATACCCTTTTACAATCTAATCCCACTTTTACTGATCTAAACGTCCGCACCCTTTCAATCTCATCACCAAGACCTTTCACATTATTAGTTGGCGAAGAACACAACGCACTCACAACTGGACTTACAGATAAATACCACTTATTAACGAAAGAATTGCAAACACTTGAGCAGCAAGAGAAATATTATTACGTATATGATTATAAGATTAGAAAAACCATCAAGAATCCCACCCAAAAATGCTTTCCATTAGCACAAATCAATATAAGTGTTACAAAATTCCATCAGATGATTCAAAAAGTAAAAGACTTGAAACGACCTGTATTTGCAGGTTATAACATCATTTCTCATGATGCAGACATACTTACGATTGATGTACTTCTTTCTTCACCTTTATTGGATCCTAACACTTCTGAAAAAAATGCGGCAGAATATGCTTATTTACAACAATTAGCTGAATCAATCTCTCGTTCTGAATTATGTACTTCTATTAAAGCGAGTTCACTTATTTAAACATAAAATGAAACTTTATCACTAAGTTAGAGCTGTTCCATTATAAATTTAAAAAGCTACGCTACCCGACAAATACTATTTTAATAAGAAGAAACCGAAATCAAATTGATATGTAAGAACAAAGTAATAAAGAGGGTAGCTCTCAGCATACCCTCTTTACTTTGCCCCTTAATTTTCTGAGGTCTGCGAACGTTTAATAAATAAAGCTACAACGACTGCAAGTAGCGCTAAACCAAAACCAATCGTAAATGCGTTATGCACGCCTGAAACCATCGCTTCTGTCAATTGAGCTGGGTCAGTTGGATTTGAAGATGCATCCAAATATTTCTTTTGTCCGGAAGTCATAACACTAATAAAGAAAGCAACTCCTACCGCACCCGCTACTTGTGATAGAGTATTCAAAATAGCTGTTCCGTGAGGATAAAATCGCTTCGGCAGTTGGTTCAAACCGTTCGTTTGCGCCGGCATCATAATCATTGAAATAGATACCATCATACTGACATGTAATAGGATGAAAGTTATTTTAGACGTATCTGCCGTTACTTGTGTAAAGAACCACATCACACCTGCTAATAATATCGTACCAGGAATAATAAGCGCTCTTGGACCAAATTTATCAAAGAGCTTCCCTGAAACTGGAGAAAGCAGACCGTTCAATAAGCTACCTGGAAGCATAATAAGACCAGTTGCATAAACAGTTAAGCCTAAAGCACCTTGGAATAGAAATGGTAGTAACGTCATTGTCGAGAACATCGTCATCATCATGATCGTCAATAAAATTGTTGTTAGCGTAAACATCGGATACTTAAATGCACTAAGGTCTAGTAATGGCTCTTTCAATTTTAATTGACGTAATACGAAGAATAGAATTGCTACAAGGCCAATTAGGATTATTCCATACACCTGGAAACTATCCCAACCTTCACCCGAGCTACTAAATCCATAAACAATCCCGCCAAATCCAATTGTAGATAAAAGAATAGATAATACATCTACCTTTGGTTTAGTAGGCTCTGAGACATTTTTTAAATAAATAAACGCAAAAACAATAGAAAAAATTGCGAATGGAAGAACGATATAAAATAGCCATCTCCAATTCAATGTTTCCAAAATAATACCTGAAAGTGTTGGTCCAATGGCAGGAGCGAACATGATTACAAGCCCAATACTCCCCATTGCCGCTCCTCTCTTTTCAGGAGGATATAGAAGAAGAATCGTATTCATTAATACGGGCATCATTAATCCCGTACCAGCTGCTTGTAACAAGCGCCCCATCAATAGTATAGAAAATCCAGGCGCAATTGCACTTACAAGTGTACCGAAAGTAAAAACTACCATAGCACCTATGAATACTTGTCTTGTTGTAAACCATTGTACTAATAAAGCAGAAGCTGGAATTAGCACAGCAACTACAAGCATGTACCCTGTTGAAAGCCATTGAAGAGTTGATGGTGTTACATTCAACTCAATCATCAATTGTGGAAAAGCAACGTTCAATAATGTTTCATTCAAAATGGTAAAAAACGCCCCAATGATCATCGATATTAAAATTGGGAGTCTTTTCACATTGTCAAACTCCGTTGACTGCGAAGAAACAGATGCAGTTTGAGCATTCATACATAAACCTCCTCGTATTCTTTTATAAACTTTTATTACCTTTGCTAGTCATATTTAACGTAGAAACGCCCGTACCAAATTGAAAACGATACAGCACAACTACAAGTAGGATCAATAATGACATCACGCCGAAGATATTACTATACATATTTGCAGCTTGATTTGCAACAAAAGGATTGAGTTGTAGCGAAGTAGAACCATTATCAAGCAATTTCCCTACTACACTCATAGCCATCGCGCCAGATATGAAATTAATCATCGACAATAATCCCATTCCTACGCCTGTCTCCTCCTTTGACAGTGTTTGCGAAATCGTATTAGACATTGAAATCTGCATAAAAGTTTGTCCTACATTCCCGAAAATTAAAATCAATGCAATGACAAAAGCCGAGACCCCGATGAAAGTAGATAATAATGAGAACGCAAGAAATATGAATACTGAGGCAATAAAAACGAGTGCAAAATTGCCCCGAGTATCAGCTAACCTTCCTCCCTTTCTTCCCATAATTGCTGAGGCAATTGCTGCTGGAACTAAAACAAAACCAATATTCGAAGGAGTCAATCCATTTACTGCTGATAGAAATTGCGGCGTCATAAATGTCATGCTAAAGCTCATCGCTGTCGTCATAAAAGCAAGGAGTAACCCAATCGAAAAATTCTTATTTTTAAACAGAGTTGGTTTAATAAAGGGCTCTGTAGCTTTTCTAATCCGCAAAATGAAGAAAGCTAACATAACAAATCCTCCAAGGAATAACAGCACTTGCATCTGCGTAATGGCAAGCAAGAAGAACGTGACCGATACAGCTAATAGTCCTCCGCCAAGAATATCAATACTACCCGCCTTCCCTTTTGCATCATCTAAATACTTTCTAAAGAAAGGAAGCGTTAGAAGCGGTAGTAAAGAAAGAACAAACATAAGTCTCCAACTTCCAAAGCTTGTGATTAATCCTGCCGCAACGGGTCCTAGCGCATTACCAAGTGCCAAACCTACTGCTGAAGTTCCAAGCGCACGGCCCCTTTTCTCTGGTGCAAAGTACCTGACTGGAATGATCATCGCCGTCGCTGGAAGAACAGAAGCTCCCGCTGCTTGAATGACACGCCCCAAAATAATGACCCAATACTCAGTAGCAAGTAGACCAAGCAAGGAACCTAGAGCGAAAATAAGTAATCCATACGTCAACAAATCCTTTAGCCGATATTTATCCGCCAGTTTTCCCATCACGATAGAACCAACGGCGTAAACGACCATATAACTAGTCATAATCCAGCTAACCTCTGAAGGAACAAGGTTGAATTCTTTACCTATTTCAGGAAGAGCTACATTAAACATCGTACCGTTCATAACCGAAAATATTAGCGTAACAACTAAAACTCCTAGCAATTTATCCGCATTTTGTGATGAATTATCTACCATCGTGTAGACCTCCTTTTCTCTTTCCCATAATCTATACAAATTTAAATGAGTATCAACATAATGAATATCCTCACTATTTTATTATAATGAGGATATCATTTTTATCGTACGTGCTCAGTTTCTACCTCTATTCAATCGAATCTACTAATCTACAATTTACTTTACAGAAGTTCTGTTACTGCTGAAGAATGAACGAACGCAAGAATTAGCGCTAAAATCATAAGCACGGCTGCCGGCATTATTTTTCCAATTGGATCTTTAACACGCATATGGGACAATACAGCTCCCAACATAATACAAGCAATCCATAATGCTGCTAAAACTAATACGACCTCATTCCAGAAACCAAAAATCAGTCCAACCACGCCTGCCAAAGCGATCCAACCTGTCGCAATTCTAAACCATTGAGGTAAACCTAAATGAGCGAAAGCCTCTACTTGCATCTTTGCTCCCGCAATTTTACTCACACTTGAAAAGAAGAATGCAAAAATTAATAAACATTGAAGTACTAATGCTACAATAGTCATGTACAATCCTCCGTTATATATTTTTTAAGGGTATTGCTATTGAATGTTGAAACGATTTAAAATTCCTTACATACATACACCTCGCTCTATTATCGTTTTCTATAGACCCCCGCATCAGTTATAATAGTAATTATCCCGCTATTACACATTATGAGTATACAATATAATGAGTTTACTCACTAATTGTTTATAATATAGAGAGGATACTCACTAATAATATACAATATATTTATGAAACGTGCAAAAATGAACTACAAAATAATGAGGAGGTCATCCCATTCATGAAATTAAATAATCCAGCTGCAATAGATATCATCCATATTTTAATGCAATCAACGAACTATGTTCAAAGAGAATTTCAATCTCAATTGTCAGCCCTTGACACACCTTATCATCTAACAGGGCCAAGGCTACGCGTTCTATCTACCGTTTCTGAAAATGGTCCCATTCGAATGAACGCATTAGCTGCTAAATTAGGCGTCAAAGCACGTACAGTTACCGATTTTGTCGATGCACTCGAACAAGACAAGCTCCTAATTCGTATACCAGATCCAACTGATCGCCGAGCTACATTAATTCAACTTACTGAACGCGCGCATTCCAATATGGAGCAGGCACTCGCTTTCCAAGACAAGGTCGCAGACGATATTCTGAAAAACCTCACATTAGAGCAGCGTGAGCAGTTTTTTGAACTTCTATTACAATTAATAAAAGATAAGAAAATTCCTGATTCATGCGGAGAAGTTGGAAACGGAAAAACTTGTTAAGTGTGCAAAACAAACCACCTATCCCCTAAAAAATATAGGGAATGGGTGGTTTGTTTTTTAAGCTGATTTTCTCGCTGGAATATCTTTACGTCGATATACACTCAGCACAATCCCCATTATAAATGCATGAAACAGAGTTGGTATCAATCCGTAGCTAATAAAAGGTAATGATATAGAAGCACGTGGTAATAATCCTAAGGTCATGCCAACGTTATAAATAAAATGGAATACAAAAAGAGTTACTCCACCAACGAGAAGCAATTTACCATAACCATCATTTATTTTATAAGCTATGTTCATTATTCTTACTACAAAAAGAGAAAGAATTAAGACAAGAATTAGCGCCAGCACATATCCATAATAATAAGTCAAACTTGCAAATACAAAATCAGTATGGGTAGCATGGATAGACTTTATATTTCCATATGTACCAAACCAACCTGCCGATGACATTGCCTCTTTTAAACGTAAATACCATTGATCATGCTCTGGATTTAAAAATCCTAAAATTCTGGCCATACGGTATTCTTTTACAGCAGACCAAGAAAATAGATCCCTAATAACAAAGGGTAAAATTGGTAAAATCGTAATGAGCCATGCCGTTTTCTTTCCTAGCTTACTCCACCAAAGCATAACGAATACCATCGTAATATAGATGAAAATTGGTAAAAGAATTGATGTAGTTGAAAATAGATATAAAGAAAATACGTACAACATGAGAAGATGCATAAACTTTAACCTACCATTATTGAAAAAAGAAGCCCAAGCTAGAAAGAAGAATGGTATCGCCATTAGACAGTCAATTGTGATGGGACCAATTTTTATTATTGCTTCCCCAATCACGTAACCAGTCGGAAAACATTTTATCATTAACAAGATAAGTACACCGATTGTATAAAACAGCCACCCGAGTCTCTCTAACTTCCGATAATCAAGTAGCATAATCCCAACAGCTGTTACAACACCGAGAATAACAAATATCACCTTATTCATGAATAAGTCAGCATGTCCAAAAGTTATAACCGGCAAAAATCCTAGCCCCATCGCAGCCACTAATAAAATAATAAGGAACCAATCAACCTTTGGCTTATACAGTTTGTTAAGTTCTTCGCCAAGTTTAATCGGACTTCCCATTTGCTCAACAGCCTTATCTTCCGCAACTTTCTCACTTAACCCTTTATCCATCCACATATTCTTCGCCTGTTTCAAGTGAAAGTCTAGTTCCGTTGCCACCAAGTCCTTCGCTTCTTTTGATTTAATATGGTTCGTAACTTCTTTTAAAAAACGCTCCCCTTTTTTGTTCAATTTTTTCTCACTCCTGCACTAAGCCTTTTAATATAAATCGTACTTTCGTAGCATTCTTCTCTGCTTTTCGCAACATTTTGTTTCCTTTATCATTTAATTGATAATATTTAGCTCCCACGTGATCCCAGCTAGATTGGATAAAGCGATTTTGTTCTAGACGATGTAATACAGTGTATAGGGAACCTTCATCACCTTCGAATTTTTGAATCCCTCTCCCACGCAGTAACTGCATTAATTCATAACCTGTTTTTTCATTCATAAGAAGTTGCAACACTGCTAAAAGAATATCTTCTTCCTTTTCGGACGATTGATTGATTTTTTCGCGCACCCGCTTTCGATGTTGATCAGAAAAACTCAAATGTTTAAAAGTTGTGTTCTCCATTGATTTTCGCAAGCCTTTTAATCGATCTTCCATTTGATTATTCCTCCAATCCTTCCTTCAAAAGTTCCTTTGCTTTTTTCAGCCTTGTTTTTATTGTGTTTTCCTTCACTTCTATTACCGCAGCAATCTCTTTAATTGATAACTCTTCATAATAAAATAGATAAATCACTTCACGATATTTTATCGGTAAACTCATTACTGCAGAGGCAAGCCTACTATCCTCAGCATTTTGAATAACTGTTTGTTCCACACTTTCTTTTTGACTCTCCATATACGTAAAGTCATCCTCTGTAACGATAACTTTTTTGTTATACCAACTTTTTAAATAGTTCTTACAATGATTAATCGTAATTCTCCATAACCATGTCTTTAAGTTCGAATTCCCTTTATATGTATGAAGAGATTTATAGCATTTCACAAATATATCTTGCGTTAAATCCTCCGCAACCTCTTTATTATTCACATATGAATACACAAGCTGTAGGATTTCTTGTCCACACTTGTTCATTATTTCGTCGATAAGGTCCTCCTTATCTTCTATTTCAAACGCTTCTATCGTTAATTCATCCACATCATTTCCTCCTTCCCATATATTAGACGACGCATTGTATGGAAAAGTTTTATAAATTCATAAAAAAATACGGCTGACAATAACTTTTTTATAAAACACTTCCTCAGCAAATTACATATAATAAACCGAATAGTCGTCACAATACATTCACCTAAAGAGCGTCTTCCTCCCAAGGCGCTCTTTCATCTTGCAATAAGGATTTTTATAGTCAAGATTCTCCTCAGCTCTAAAGACCGCTAAATGAAAAAGAGAACCCATTTAATCGAGTCCTCCTTCTTCCTAACGCTCACTTAAAGAATCTAATATTTCATGGCCATACAAAGAGGGCTTCATAATATCAAAACCGATAAATTCTTCATACTTCTTATCCGAAAAATAAAATACGATATTATGAAATAACACTTTTTGCAAATGAGTATCTTGAGAAAGTCTAAATGAGTATATGTATGTATTATCACTTGACGTTTTCTTTTTATATATTTTACTCTTATTTGTTAATTCTTTTAATTTACTAGCATTGTCTCCAAAAAACTCAATCCCCACTATGCGATCAAATTGATCTATATCTACATTTAGTTTTGGATTTTCTTCCAATTCTTCAGTCGATTCAATCTCAATTTCTGAAGTGAATGGAATTACATACAAATATGCCATCTGAATTTCAGAATCATAAGTAATTAATTTTTTCATGATACACCTCATATCGGTATCTTATTTATTGTATTACACTTATCTCTATAAACTAAATATTAGGTTTTTCGGTTATAAAATACAAGTATAGTATTTAAAATTCTATAAATAACGTACAAAAAACCACCTAAAGGTTCCCCTTCAGGTGGTTTTCTATTTTACGCTAACGCAGCTGCCTGCTCTTGTTGATCTACAGGAATGACAGCATCTGTTAATGCTTTTTCTAATTCAGCTGTGTATTTCATTTGCTCTTCTTTGCTCCAGCCTAGTTTCGTAGCCATGTAGTTGATTACTGCTTCTTTCCACTCATATACCCAGTGGATGTTGAAGAATACAGCGCCTCTACGGCGTACGAAGAAGTCAACTGGTTTTGCTGTCATTTCGTAATCCATTGCGTATACAAGTGGGATTAGAACGTCTAGCGGCATGTTGTATTCTTTCGCTTCGTCTTTATGTTTTTTCGCTAAGTCGAATAGTACATCAACGTTAGAGCCGTAGAATTTCGCGAACTCTTCTGCTTGCGCTTTCGTTAAACCAGATTTCGTACCTTCGTCTGCTTTTTTCGCAACGAATGCTGGGAATCCGTGTGAACCACTTACATGTCCACCAGAGATTGGCATATGTTTCGTGTCACTCTTCGGATATGCACTATGACCTTCTTTTTGTAGTAAGTTCGTTACATAGTCTACTACCATTTCAGCCATTTTGCGGTATCCTGTTAATTTACCACCTGCGATTGTAATTAAACCAGATTCAGAAGTCCAAATTTCATCTTTACGAGAAATTTCAGATGCATTTTTACCTTCTTCGTAAATTAACGGACGTACACCAGCCCAGCTTGATTCAACATCTTTTTCTGTAATTTTCACACTTGGGAACATGTAGTTAATCGCGTTAATGATATATGTGCGATCTTCTGTTGTCATGTGTGGTACAGCTGCATCTTTATCATAGAACGTATCTGTTGTACCTACGTAAGTTTTTCCGCCGCGAGGAATCGCGAACACCATACGTTTATCTGGTGTATCGAAGTAAATTGCTTGACCTAATGGGAAACGTTTTTGGTCAATTACTAAGTGAACACCTTTTGATAACTGAAGTACTTTTCCTTTTTTCGAGTTATCTTTCTCACGAAGTGTATCTACCCAAGGACCAGCTGCGTTTACAATTTTCTTACCGTAAACTTCGTACACTTCACCGTCTAGTAAATCGATTACACGTACACCGCATACTTTTCCATCTTTATATAAGAAACTGTCTACTTTTGCGTAGTTAACAGCTTTCGCACCATGCTCAATTGCTTCTTTCATTACTTCAATTGTAAGACGCGCATCGTCTGTACGATATTCTACGTAATAACCGCCGCCTTTTAATCCTTCTTTTTTCACAAGAGGCTCTTTGTTTAATGTTTCTTCACGGTTAAACATCTTTCTGCGCTCGCTTCGTTTTACACCTGCTAAGAAGTCGTATACACGAAGACCAATTGATGTACTAAATGATCCGAACGTACCGCCTGTATGGAATGGAAGTAACATCCACTCTGGTGTTGTTACATGGGGACCGTTCTCATATACGATCGCACGCTCTTTCCCCACCTCTGCTACCATTTTCACTTCAAGTTGTTTTAAATAACGTAGACCACCGTGTACAAGCTTCGTTGAACGACTTGATGTACCTGCTGCAAAGTCCTGCATTTCAAACACAATTGTTGATAACCCGCGTGTTGCTCCATCTAATGCAATACCAGAACCAGTAATACCTCCACCAATTACGATCACATCTAACTCTTGTTTATTTACTCCGTTTAATACGTCTTTACGTTGTTTACTTGAAAATTTCATGGTAATTCCTCCCTTTGATAACGAAAAAAGAGACCACAAACTCCGCTATAGATTTCGCCTCTATAGCGCGTTGTGGTCTCTCCAAATCTCCTACCGAATTATTAACTTGTCACCATTATAACACTGTTTATGATTATTTGAAAGCTTTTGTTGCTTCAATTGCTTTTTTCCATCCAGCATATAGCTCTTCGCTTGTTTCCGCTTCCATCGTTGGTTCAAAACGTTTGTCCATATGCCACTGCGATTTAATTTCATCTTGGTTTTTCCAATACCCAACCGCAAGACCAGCTAAGTATGCTGCACCTAAAGCTGTCGTTTCGTTGATCACTGGACGCTCTACAGGAACGTCTAAAATATCACTTTGGAACTTCATTAAGAAGTTATTTTTAACCGCTCCGCCATCAACGCGTAATGTTTTTAGTTCAATACCTGAATCTGCTTCCATTGCGCATAATACATCTTTTGTTTGGTAAGCTAAAGATTCTAGTGTTGCACGGATGAAATGCTCTTTCGTCGTACCGCGCGTTACACCAAACATAGCGCCGCGTACTTCACTATCCCAGTAAGGTGTTCCTAATCCAACGAATGCTGGTACAACGTATACACCTTCAGTTGATTCAACGCGAGAAGCATACACTTCACTCTCACTTGCATCTTTAAACATGCGCATTCCGTCACGTAACCACTGAATTGCAGAACCTGCTACGAAAATACTTCCTTCTAATGCGTAGTTTACTTTACCATCTATTCCCCATGCAATTGTTGTTAATAGACCATGCTCAGAAGCTACTGCTTTTTCACCAGTGTTCATTAACATGAAGCAACCAGTTCCGTAAGTATTTTTCGCCATACCTTCACCGAAACAAGCTTGTCCAAATAATGCCGCTTGTTGGTCACCAGCTACACCGGCAATCGGTACGTTTTGACCAAAGAAGTGATAGTCAATTGTTTCAGCATATATTTCAGATGATGGACGTACTTCTGGAAGCATGCTCTTTGGTACTGTTAACATATCTAGAAGCTCATCATCCCACTGTAAGTCGTGGATGTTAAACATTAATGTACGTGATGCATTTGAGTAATCCGTTACGTGCGCTTTACCACCAGATAGTTTCCATACAAGCCACGAATCAATTGTTCCGAATAATAGATCGCCGTTTTCTGCTTTCTCTCTTGCACCTTCAACGTTATCTAAAATCCATTTCACTTTCGTACCAGAGAAGTATGCGTCGATTAAAAGACCTGTTTTTTCGCGAACCATTTCGCTATAACCTTTTTCTTTTAACTCATCACAAATTTCAGCTGTTTGGCGAGATTGCCATACGATTGCGTTATAAATTGGTTTACTAGTAGTTTTATCCCATACAACCGTTGTTTCACGTTGGTTCGTAATACCGATACCAGCGATTTGTTCTGGTTTTACATCTGCTTCGCTTAAGCAAGTTGCGATAACTGCTAAAATAGATCCCCAAATTTCTTGTGCGTTATGCTCTACCCAACCTGGCTTTGGAAAATGTTGTGTAAATTCTTTTTGAGCTGAATGAACAATTTCACCTTTTTTATTGAAAAGAATTGCGCGTGAGCTAGTTGTTCCTTGGTCTAATGAAAGAATATATTTTTTCATATCGGTTTCCCCCTTATGCTACTTTTCTACTATTTGTATTGCTTCCACTTTTTTTGCTTGTCATATAAGAGATTGCTAGTACAATCACAGTTACAATAATCACATAAATAAGTGCTACGTTTTGTTTTCCTTCAAATACAACTTGATGGAATAATCCTGCAAGTGATCCACCTAAAATCGGACCTACTACTGGAATCCATGCATACTTCCAGTTTGAACCGCCTTTTCCTGCAATCGGAAGGAAGAAGTGTGCGATACGCGGACCTAAATCACGTGCTGGGTTGATTGCGTATCCTGTCGTTCCACCTAATGATAAACCAATACTTACAATTAAGAAACCTACGATAAATGGATTTAATCCATCTGCAAATTTATTTGCACCAATTGCTAATATACCAAATACTAAAACGAATGTTCCAATCATTTCACTTAAAAGGTTTGCAAATGTATTCGGAATTGCTGGACCTGTTGCAAATACACCTAATTTTGTTCCTGCATCTTCTGTTTCTTTCCAGTGTGGTAAGTAATGTAAATATACAAGAACTGCCCCGATAATTGCCCCAATCATTTGTGCTGCGATATAACCTGGTACGTCACTCCATGGGAACGCTCCCTTAAATGCTAATCCTATCGTTAAAGCCGGATTCAAATGTGCCCCACTAATTGATCCAACCGCATACGCTGCAACCGCTACTGCTAAGCCCCAGCCCATCGTAATAACAATCCAACCAGAATCTTTCGCAAACGACTTCTTTAAACTTACACCAGCACAAACGCCGCCACCAAGTAAGATTAACAACGCAGTCCCTACTAACTCTCCTAAAAATGCTGACATAGTATCCCTCCACAATCAATTTAAACGCTTCCAAATGTGATAGAGGTAAAATGAATGGCCATTCGTTTTTGTCAAAAGAAAAAGACCCACAGCTTTGCACGCTTCTATATAAGTTTATATAGAAACAATGAAATGTGGATCTCTACTTTTCTCCGTCACGTTTATTAACTTGTCTATAATGTTAACCTCTCATGAAAGCGGTGTCAACAGAATTTTTTCACATTTTCGTCACTTTTTTTGGTAATGTTTCCATAGTTCGCGTTTTGATGTCGTAATTGCTGTCGCACCAGCATTTAACGCTTTCTCCACATCATCAACTGTACGAATAAAACCACCCGCCAAAATCGGTACACCAGTACGCTCTTTCACTTCAGCGATAATGTCCGTCATTGCCCCTGGAAGCACCTCTATATAATCTGGCTTCGTCTTTTCTAAAAGATTGCAACTCTTCTCCATTGCACTCGAATCGATTAAAAAGATACGCTGAATTGCCACAACACCTTTTTGCTTCGCCTTCATAATTACGCTCGCCTTTGTCGAAAGTAACCCGTATGGTCTAAATTCCTGGCATAAATACTCCGTCGCATGCCCATCACTCTGCAAACCATGAATTAAATCCACATGTAAAAACACCTTTTTACAATATTGCTTCGCAAGTGATATAACACTCTTCAATTGACCGACATGAATATCTAAAATAACGATATATTCATACGAACTATGTAGTAACTTCTCCAAATCTTTAATTTGCCTCACTGCCGGCAAAATCTTTTGTTCATGAAATTCCATTCTATATGTCCCCTTCTTTATGTCATCCTATCCTTTATAGTACACAATTTAAGTAAAAAGAACAGCTAGTGTCGGGGATTTCTTTCAAAACTTTCTCTTACCTATATATTTTCTTCAACTTATCAGATCCCATACCACCTATAACCATTAATAAGAGCGGTAAAAAATTCATTATATACGGTGCATCCGCTATAATTGTAATGCTCGCTCCTGCAAACTTATTTAACATCCACACAACGATTTTTGTAATAAACAAAAATACGCCCATCATAAATAAGCTATCAAAAAACACCGTCCATTTTGGATACGCCAACTGCTTACTATCTTCAATAACTTTTTGTGTCAACTCTTCATCACTCCTTAGCAACTCATCAATCGTAATACCGAACAGATCGCTTAAATGAATAATAATTTCAATGCTCGGATAGTTCTTTCCCGTCTCCCATTTCGAAACAGACTGCCTACTTACATGAATTTTTTCAGCCAAATCACTTTGCGACCAATTCCGTTTCTCTCGTTCTTGTTTTAAGCGTTCACTAAAAATCATACTGTGTTTATCACCTCTCTACGCCTAGTATGGACAAATACATGATGAAGAGTAAAGCAAGTTGTCGTTGCATAGCCTGTGCAACTTGTGCGTTACAGGTTGTAATTGCGCTATGTATTGTGTCAATTCCATATATTTTTCTTCTATAATAATTTCCCGAACAATAATACAAAGAATTAATACTAATAAAGACTAAATGAGGCATAAAAAATACGCTATCCTTTCTTATCATTCTCCAGAAAGAATAACGTAAAGTTTCATTTTCAAACCTTTTCATCAAAAAAAAGAAGCTAACAATACATTGTTAACTTGTCAGCTGAAAGCAAAATAGTATCTTTCCTTATCTTCTAATATCTAGGTTGTGATTGAATATTTGTAAGATGAACATCATACATATCAATGATTTCAAGGAATCTATCCGCTTCACGGAAAACGTGGTCTGCCAATAATGGGTGGATGATACTCTTTATTTTACACTGCTCAATTAAGTCACGTGCTGTTTTCTTAAAATCCCGAAGAGATGCAACCGACACACGATTTTGATCTAAAAATTGATCTAAAAGAGGGACAGTTTGGGATTGTGGTTTCATAGATTCTAAGTCAATTGCTTGATACATTAATGCATCAAAATCATTGCTAAAATTCCGTGCTGTATCTACAAGCTTTCTTTCTGATGGATCAAGAAGATGACCAATAAATTTAGCATGGTCTGCCATAATCCTCAAAAAGAAAACATTTTCTTTAATAATAGCATCAGGAAGGGCATCTAATTTTCCTTCATTTAATTCCATTAAACGTTTTCTAAAATAATCAGCTTCCCTACTTGTATGGTCAACTAACAGTGGAAAGTTATTTTGTCCTGGCAATTTACATGTGAGAATCAAGCCTAAAATTTTTCGTTTAAATCCCCAAATATTAGTTGCGGCTTGTTGTACTTCTGCATTAAATCTTTTGATTTGCTCAGGATCTGTTTCATTTGTATAGGAATGCGCTATTTGTTCGATATGTTCAAACAATCGATAAAATTGATTCGCCTCTTCGATTAGTTGCGTATCCTCGCATCTAAATCCCAAGCGAAGAAAAAGAGAATGCTCCTTCATGATTCTAGACCAAAAACGAATTTCATTTAATGAACGCTCAACAAACATTACAGATGTAACACCTGTATCCGGATGTAATGAAGTTTCATCCCTATGCATTGTTAATCCCCCCCCAGTAAAATACCCCGCTAGTTCCATTCTTATGAGGAAAAAAATATATAAATACCATCAATAAAAGTTCATGATGAATTTCGTATAAAGAAAAAATGCTACCACCTATATGTAAAGTTCTACTAGATGGTAGCATTTCAAAATTTCTATTAAAGCAATACAGAATCTTTATCACTATCCTGATTACGTTTCTCTCGCTCTTCTTCTAAGCGCTTCATATAAACTTCGCCTTCTTTTTCAATAAACTCATTATCCATCTCTTGCTCTTTTTTTGAAGTATATAAAACCATGTAGCCACTTAATACGATCCCAACGATTACAAGATACACCCACCATGGTAAAGTTTCCACTCAACTTCATTCCTTTCCTTAGACAAGCCTTATTAGTTTCACTGTATGAGGAAAGAAGTGCATTTATGCTTAAAATTTTATTGTGGATTCTTCGCGAAGAACGCTTGTACATACTCCATAAACTCAATTGGTTCCTGGCGAAACGGCGCATGATATCCTTTTTCAATAATATGGAACGTACTATTTGCAAATAGCTGGTGATACAGTTCACCATTTTTCCAGGAAACGCTCTTATCGTGTCGTCCCCATATAATTAAAGTCGGCACCTTAATTTTATCGGCTTCCATCGCAATGCGGCGCTCTCTCATTTTCGTAAGCTGATCATAATGCTCTTTATCATCGCGGCTATTTTTCACTGCATTTTTATTATAGTCCGTAATCTCTGTTACCGTTTGTAAGTCTGTCGATAGCGGCGGCACTTCATAACTTTCTTTTTGCTGGAAAGACTCAATTCCTGTAGAATCTGCTAAAACGAGATGCGTCACTGCGTCCGGATATAAATACGCTAAATTAAGGGACATCTCTCCGCCCATTGAATGACCGAGCACCGCAAACTGATCGTATCCGAGCTTCTTCATTAACTTATAATATAAATTCACTTGCGCAGGAAACGAATACTGAAAATCAACCGGCTTAGATGAACGCCCAAATCCTAAAATATCAACCGCTATAATCGTGTGATCCTTCACCAGTTCCGGATAAATATCACTAAATCCATCAGATGAACCACCAAACCCATGAAGCATAAGTAAAGGAGGTTTTCCCTCACCAATTTGCTTAAAATAAATTGTCTGTCCGTCAATCTGCGCCATACTCTCTTTCGTATTTATCTTCATCATAACAGTATCTTTCACTTCTCCAACCTTCGCAATCGGCTTATCAACGAAGTTACAAACAATTAACAAAACGAGCACAATACCGCTAATCATATAAAACTTAAACCGTTTCAACATTCCCGTCTCCTTTCTCAAATTGCTATTTAAAGTTTTTACATTTTTTGGTTATTTTATGATTAATTTTAATTGTAACCATACCAGTTACAATTATACTAAAAAAATATTACTCACTACCATTATTAAAGGTTGCTTTGTAACTATTATAGTTACATATAAAAAGTAAGTCAATTATTTTATTCAATATACTTATAAAGCGAAAATAAAAAAAGCAAGCAATTTCAGCTGTCAGCTAAAACTACTTGCTCTCCTACTTACTATCTCTATTTTTACTCTTTAATAAATTCTTTCGTACTTCTCACTGTATCAATTGGACGAACTAATTTTTCGATTTCTTCACGTTTTGGCTCTAGGAATGGAGGTAAAGATAATTTTTCGCCAAGTGTTTCGTATGGCTCATCTCCCATAAATCCTGGGCCATCTGTTGCAAATTCAAATAAGATTTGTGGTGCAACTCTTGCGTATAATGACTCGAAGAAGTGACGGTCTACATAGCCAGATGAAGGAAGCCCTACGCTACTGATTCTCTCAATCCATTCTTCTAATACAGCGCGATCTTCTACGCGGAATGCAGCATGGTGAACCGTACCAAAACCTTGTCGTGCTTCTGGAAGAACCGTATTATGTTCTACAATAACAGATGCACCGTTTCCACCTTTGTTCACTTCAAATAAATAGAATTCTCCTTCTTGCGCAACCTCTTTAAATAATAGAACTTTTTCTAATACTTCTTTGAAGAAACTAAAGTTTGCAATACGGATGAATACAGGTCCTAAACCAGTAATTGCATATTCTAATGGAACTGGACCGTTTTGCCATGGTGTACCTGATTCGATTCCTTTATCTAATTCATCAGAAATTAATTGATAGTGTTGATCATCGAAATCAACGAAAGATAGAGTTTTCTTACCAAATTGCTCTTTAATGCCTGTATGTTCTACTTCCAGACGGTCAAAGCGTTTCACCCAATATGCTAACGCTGCATCAGTTGGCACTCGGAATGACGTTTTTGAAATTTCATTTGTACCGTGTACTCCTTTTGGAATACCTGGGAAGTCAAAGAATGTCATATCTGTTCCTGCACTACCTTTATCATCTGCAAAGAATAAATGATACGTTTGAATGTCATCTTGGTTTACTGTTTTTTTAACTAAACGCATTCCTAAAACGTGAGTGAAAAACTCATAGTTCTTTTCTGCACTACTTGTAATCGCTGTAACGTGGTGAATTCCTTTTAATTGGTTCATTTTATATTCCTCCAATGGTTTTAAAATTATATTTTCTCTTCTATTACTTCTCTTCAATAGGTGCTAAATTCGCTTCAATCTCTGCACGCTGATCTTCTAAGAACGGTGGTAAATCAAGTTTTTCTCCTAAATGTTCCACATCTCCATCAACTGTAAATCCTGGTCCATCTGTTGCAATTTCAAATAGGATTCCGTTTGATTCGCGGAAATATAAGCTTTTAAAATAGAAACGGTCGATGATTCCTGAAGATTGGAAACCTCTTTGTATCACCTGTTCTTCCCAATAAGCAAGCTCTGCATCATTTTTCACGCGAATTGCTAAATGGTGAATGCTACCGCGGCCCGGCTTTTCAGTAGGACCCTCTAAATATTTCACAACGATTTCTCCAAAAGCCTCTCCTTTAATGGACTGAAAAATTGCTTCATCTTCACTGCGGCTAACCTCTGTATAACCAAACATCTCTGTAAGTGTACTCGCCATTTTATCAAGTCTACGAACTGTCATTTCCACAGAACCCATTCCTTGAATTTGATGTTTTGCAGGGACTTCTGATTTCTCCCAAGTTTCCCAGTGCTCCACTTTTTCTCCGTTTGAAACGAGTAGTACTAAGCGAAGACCTTCAGCATCCTCAAATTGTAAAGCAGGACGATTTGCATATATTGTTATTTCACTATGTTTCACATCAAATTTCTCAAATCGTTCTTTCCAGTAATGCAAGCTATCCTCTGAAGGAACTAGTAATCCAATTCGAGTAATTGCATTCGTACCGCGGTACGTTTTTCCTACTAAAGGAATTTCGAAAAACGATAATTCCGTACCTGGACTTCCTGTTTTATCTCCATAAAATAAGTGATACATTGATGGATCATCTTGGTTCACTGTCATTTTCACGCGACGTAAACCAAGTACATTTTTATAAAAGTGATTATTTTCATTTGCATTTTTCGTAACCATCGAAATGTGATGATGCCCTTTAATTTCATACATTGTTTATTCCTCCGTTTCGTTTTACTAGTCAAGTGATAACTAAAAAAATGACATTTTCCACAACTAATATGGTTTTTAACGTTTCAATTTATTCTTAATTATATTTTTGTAAATTCATCTTAGTTTTTACTGCATAACTTACTTTGTTTTTTATCGAAAGCAACTGAGTGTATGTTTTCCATATGACTCAATCGCTTTCGTTACTATCACTTTACACCTCAAGTGATTAAAAAGCAAGAGAAATATCTCAAATTCGAGACATTTTTTTATTGCATAACATTTTGGACTGGAGAATGGTTTAGTAAATTTTAAAAACATGAGTGGAGAAAAGAACCTTCAATCTAGATTAAAGTTGCAACGCCATCAACAAAACCAAACATCATCAAATCAGGAGCTTGCTCCCCCTACGAAACACCTAATGGGCAACTTAATGGAATAAAAGAATGCCTTGATCGTAGATATTGGTGGTATGAGGTTAAGTAAAATAAGAGCTGTCCTGTTGAGCGGCTTCTTTTATGTTCGTTTCATTATGCTTGATATGCCATGCTATCTGGAAATTCCTCGTTCTTTCTAAGACATCGCACAATCCTAATACACGCACAATTAAAATAATGTTCTCTCATATTTAATGAATCCACTGGAGCTTGCTCTATGTCATAAAACATTCGTTCCTTTTTATTATAGTGCATCTTACCTATTTTAGCGGGTGATTCAGAAGGATAGTATTGATAAACAACTATCTCTTCATTCTCAAATTCTTTAGTCATTAATAAACATATTGCCATAAATAAGGCCCCCTTTATTTATATTGAATTTCATGTTTGGCGTTGTCCGAGGAAAATGATTTCCTGATTTCTAGGTTGAAGTTGTGGAAAATGAAGCCACTTTATATGTGAAATAGTAGACAAAACCACCTATTAAAAAGGTGGTTTTGTTTATTGTCATACTTTAAATTTTCGCTAATCCCCACATACTGAATTCATAGTAATATTCCGTTCTCTCAATACATAAGCCGAAATCTAAATCATCACCAACTAATACAAAATCTCCACTGCCAATTAAAAAACCTGATTTGATTGATAAATCCTCTAAATTATCAAATATTTCATCAATATTCAGTTCAACTGCTTCAAGGTCATATTCTGTAAAGAAAAATAATCTCCCTTGGTTAACTGGGAAATTAATGCTATTAATAAGTTCACTTAATAGCTCTATTGAGAGCTTTCTATTTTCTTTATAATTGGTATCACCAATTTTCTTTTTGTCTGAAACTTTTTCTAGCTTACTAAATAATCCTTTACAAAATAAATCATTTGTTTCGGCATCCATAAATGATTCTTCAGAAACAGTAACAAGACTAGATAGTTCATTTATAAGTTCTTTTCTTCGAGCTTTTCTTTTAAGAATCTCCATGCGACTTTTATTTAAATTACTCAAACTTTTTCACACCTTTAATTTTTTATTTTTTTCCTGTTTTTTATACCCGACAAAATCTTCTGGATAATGTCCGTCAAGCTGATTATATCTTCCTTTATCCATTGGATTCCCTTTTCTATTTGTTGCAATATGAAAATGAGGACCTCTTCCCATTTTATCTTCTTGATGCTCAACAATAAATCTCTTTTGCCCCTTAAAATTAGTATATTCCTCTACCCATCTATTTTCACTTGTTCCATCATACACATGAACAGGTTTTTGATGCGGAGTAGAATTAGGAATTGCGGCATCACGTTTCGCTTTTCGGTATGCACCATTACGAGATAATACTTTATCTTGTCTTTCAAGATGGTTTTTATAATTTTCAGCAGCCCTAATAGATTTAGCAGCTTCAGCTGCCTTAGCGCTTTCAACAGCCTTGGCAGTCATCTTAGCACCTTTAGCAACCTTAGCAAGTTTTCCAACTGGTGTAATACCCAAAACCATCATTCCACCAGCTCCAACTCGATCCAACCATGAAATTTTCTCGCCTGTCGAGGGATCTACGCCATCCCAAACACGTCTGAGATCATATTCACCGGTCAATTCTCCAGTTATGTCACGAGCTAATTTTCCACCATCAAATCCTTTTTCCTCCGAAGAAGGTTTACCACACATTGCACCTTCTTCCGTTGTAACATCTTGATCATCCGCATTGCGAAATTTTTCAGCGATTCGTTTCAAATCTTCTTCTACTTGTACAAGTGAATTGATAAATGTAAAAGCTTTTGGTCGCGCATCATTGAACATTTGAATGAATTGTTGATTAGAGGCACCAATCCATTGAAAACACAAATGATCAATTTCATTACATAAATTATTATGTATAGATTCTAATGCGATTCGGGTATTACTTGCACGATTAGCAACTTCTTCTAGCATTTCAGGTGTCACTTTGATTTGAACCATTTCTTTCCTCCCTTTCCCCAATTAAAATCATGAGATAAAAAGAAAAAAATTTAAAAACAGAAATTTTAGATTAGTATAATAATGTCCATGTAAAATAAAATCTGCTTAATTGCAAATAGCACCCATGTGTATGTGAAATAAAGTTAATAAAATAAAAGAGCATCCCCAAACGGAAATACCCTTTTATTTCAGGTTTAAATTACACCCATGCCTTTTAACATCTCAATTAAACTAGTATAGAAGTATTCACATGCTTCTGTCTCAGAATTAAATGTCTTAAGATTACTCTTTGTTCCTTGCTTACTATAATATTTTATATTCTTTTCGAAGATATTTAATGAACTCACACTTGGTAAATTTACATCTCCTCGAACTATTTTACCTTGTTGTCTTTAGATTTTCGTATTCTCATCAAACTTCTTTACCAGTTAAATTATCAACAAATCTTATTTTTCCATTTTCAGAAACTAATTGTAAATCACTACCTATTGGTAGTTCGTATATTCCCAGAATGGCCGGTTCAATATTTGCTACAGTATTAAAATCACATACTACTAAATTATCAGGATCATTAATATAATCATCATCATCAATTTCTGAAAAAAATCTCCAACCATTATCTACCGCATCTATTGATTGCTCTCTCAATATCCATTTCAATTTTCCTGTTTCATTTATTATATTTTTTGAAACAATACAGGCCCCAGCTTTTTCAATAAATTCAATAGGCTCTTTTTGATTCATATTTTTTCCATCCTTTCAATTAAACTTGATCTATATGGGAATTTTCTAGCGTATTCAATAGCTGAAAATCCTGTACTATCTTTAGAAGACTTCCCATACTCCATTCTATTCATTTAAACAATACGATTCGTTTGGTAATCCACCCTTTAAACTATATAAATCCTTTGGTACCTCTTCTTGTAATAATTTCTGTTCTAACTCATTTTTTTGCATGTTTAGAACCTACCCTTTTCAATGACTCTTCTTCAATTATTTCCTTTTAACTATTTCATTTTTAATAAAAAAACAGCCTCACTAAGCGTATTAACACTTAATGAGGCCACTTTATTCACACTATTAATTATGGAACGTTGGCTTATAGAACGAACGATTATCAAGTGCAAAGACACGCTCAGTGTATTCACCTGGTTTTGTGCGTCCTAATGCACGGTCCATCATGTTCATTTTTGCATCTAAGTTATCGATGTAATGCAGAATTTCTGCTTCTCTTACTAATGGCGGTTTTGGGCTACCCCATTCTGCTTTTCCGTGGTGAGAAAGAACGATGTGTTGAAGAATTAATACTTCTTCTGCATCGATTTGTAGCTCGTCTGCTGCCTTACCAATTTCGTTCACCATAATAGAAATGTGGCCAAGTAAATTTCCTTCTAACGTGTATGTTGTAGAAATTGGGCCAGATAATTCGATTACTTTACCAAGGTCATGTAAAATAACACCTGCATATAGTAAATCTTTATCTAATGATGGGTATAGAGCCGCAATAGCTTTCGCTAAATCCAGCATCGATACGACATGATAAGCTAGTCCAGATACGAACTCGTGATGGTTCTTTGTCGCTGCTGGATAGTCTAAAAATTCGTTTTGATGCTTATTTAATAAATGTCTTGTTAGACGCTGAATGTTTGGATTTCTCATTTCAAATATGTACTGCGTAATTTTCTCGACCATATCTTCTTTTTTCACTGGTGCTTTTTCTACGAAGTCCGAGATATCTGTTACTTCATTTTCATTCGCAACTCGGATTTGTTTCACACGTAATTGAATACGTCCTTTGTAGTTTAGAATATCACCAGCTACTTTAACGATTGTTTCTGCTACATATTGTTTCTCAACTTCTGGTGATACATCCCATAGCTTCGCTTCAATATCCCCACTTGGATCTTGTAGGATTACTGTTAAAAACGGCTTCCCATTGCTTGCTAGACCTTTTGTCGCTGTTTTAATTAACAAGAAAACATCGACTTGTTCACCAACTTCATATTCTGCAATTTTCTTTTTCATTCGAATTCCTCCACCAAATCAGTTACTTTTAGTATAGCACACTACAACTCATTTTCTTTACGCTTATGTGTTAATTTTATAATCTGCTTTTCTGTAAAGAACGATAATAAATGAGCGTGACATGTAAAGAAGATGACTTGTCTATCTTTCGCAATTTCCTTTATTAGTTCAATTGTGCGATTCGTTCTTATCGCATCGAAATGCACGAAACTATCATCAATAATAAATGGATAATCATGCTCGAATGTTTTCGCTAATGCAAATCGTAACGATAAATATAACTGCTCTGCTGTCGCTTGGCTTAGTTCATGACTGTAAAAACGCATACCGTCGTTACGTTCCACAATAAAAGGTTCCGCCTCTGACGGTGAAAAGATTTTACTATATCGTCCGCCTGTTAAATAGATGAAATACTCTTCTGATTTTTGTAAAATACGAGGAAGATGTACTTCATGATAATATTGCTTCGTTTTTGTTAACACTGTCTTTGCGGTCGCATAAGCAGCCCATTTCTTCACTTGTTCACGCACTTGCGCTTTTTTCATTTCCCATTCGTGCATTAAATCACCGTACGTACTACCTTCTTCTAAATTCGCAATTTCCATACGATGTTTCGCAATGCGCTCTGTCAGTTCTTTCTCTTTCGTAAGACAGTTTTGCGCGGCTGTGATTTCTTGCTTTAATTTTTCATCATAACCGTCAGCCTCATAATGTTCAGCTAATGATAAACTCGTTAAGCGTTGTTCTAACAGATCAATTTGCGGTAATAAACGCCCTACTTGTTTCTCAGCATCTTCACGTTTTTCTGCCAGTTTACCTGCTTCTAAAAACATCTCTTCATCTGTAGAATCTGCGATATGCCATAATCCATCTCGTTCTACTAATAGTTGTTTCAATTGCTCCTGCATGAACTCATATTCTTCTTGCCATTCAGCTAGCTTCTCTTTTAACTGCTTACAAGTTTGGCGCTTCTCTTTCTCATGTTGCATACGACTTTGTGCTGCGTGCAGCTTACTATACTCCACGCTACCGATAACAGTTTCTAGTTTATGTTCAAATTGCGAAATCATTTCATATAATGAAGATTTCCGCTCGCCTTGCTTCTCTAATTCACGATATAATTGCTGCATTTTTTCCATACGCTCAAACGCCGGCAATATATGCGCATACGCATAAAAATCAGGGAACATATAGCGCGTTTTATATGCATCTACTTGTTCGCTGACGCGGAACGTCTCTCTCTCCCATTCCTCATACGATGAAACGACTTTATCATATGCTCGCTCCATCTGCTGCAATTTATAAGACTCTCGCTCAAATAGCTTACGAACCTCTTCGTCTTTTTCTAACTGATAGCGCACAGACATTGCTTCTTCACTTTGTCTTCCGCCAGCACTTTGCTGAAGAGTTAGAAGTTCTTCTTGTAATCCACTTGACGGATCTTTATATAAAACAAGGGCAAGAACAATTCCTACAAAAACAATGACGCTAATAAATAAGAGCGGGCGGTTGTCCATAAATAAGCTCGTGAATAAAATGCCTGTGTTAATAAGAAGTAACAGAAGACAAACCCTTTGCCACTGTTTTTTCTTTTGCATCGCCGCTCCTGCTTTTTCCTCATACTTGCGCTTCATTCGCTCAGCGCCCATACCGATAAACGCCGCATCTTGAAATGATTTTTCTTTCTCAACTAACGTGTTTCGTTCTTCATCCGCTAACATTTGTTGCTTAATCTGTCTTATGTTTTCTTCTTGTTCTTCTAATTGCTCCTGCGCTACTTTAAAGCGATCATCAAGCTGTACTTTTTGTGTTTCTAACTCGCGTGCCTTTTGCACTGTTTGCGTAATCAATTCTTTCGTTGCCAAACTCATATCAAACGAAAGGACTGTTTCTTTTTCAAAAGTAGCACCAATTTGTTGCTCTAGTTCTGCCAGTTCTTCTTTTATATTCGTAATCGTTCCTGTCATATCACGCATTTCTTGGCGTGCATTTTCGTAAGACATATGCTGCATACGAAGTTCTTCCACGTAACTTTCTTTTTGTAAAAACTCTTCATCTATTTGAATCGATTCTATTTCCGATTGCACATTCGTTATTTTTTTATGGAGCGAATCAACTTGCAACTGAAGCGGCTCCATTTTCGCCTTAATCGCTTCATAACGCGCCATTCCGTTTACAGGAAACCGCCCATTCTCGTTTTCTAACACTTTCTCATGCGCTCGCTTTTCAATAACGAGAGGCTCAAGCGCTGCTAATATTTCATAATCTTGCTTTCGTTTTTCCGCACTCTCTTTCTCCGCGCGAACAGACGCTAGTTTCTCTTCACTTTCTTTTAACTGCTCGACTTGTTTTTCATACGTGCCAATTTTCCCTTGCCACTCTTTCATCTTCTCTTCAAGCTTCTTCATCTCTTGCAGTGACACGTTAATTTCCGGCTTACGACCACTCGGCTTAAAACGCTGATCCATTTCTTTTTCTAATTTTTTATCGAGCTGCAATAATGCATCACTTCCGACTGCACTTGCCGAAAATAAATAATTGCCGATATCCGATTCGCCAAGCTGATGGATGTTTTGAAGACCGTGCATATCAAAAGAAAAGACCGATTCAAATAAACTTTCATTCATTCCGCTTAATATATCGTGTAAAATTTCTTCGCCGCCCGTTTTCCCGTCTTCAAAATAAACGGTTACCTCACCAGCTGCCGTCTTTGGCAATCGTTCAATTTTCAAACGACCGTACTTCTCTGTTTGTACAGTCATCGCACCGCCATACTTTCCGCCTTCTTTCGGCTCATAACGGCGCTGTCCTCTCATTGGAAAACCGAATAAAATACTTTTCATAAACGAGCGAATTGTCGATTTCCCCGCTTCATTTTCACCGTACAACACCGTCAGGAAGGAAAGATCCATTTCCACATTTTCTAATTTTCCGTATCCATAAATATGGAGTTTTTCAATTCTCATTTCTTATCCCTCTCTTGCTGGAATAATTGCTCTAAAATAATATTTTCCGATTCCTTTTGAATCTCTCTCTTCTCTTCTTCTGTAAAAGATTCAATACTATTACGCGCTACAGGAGATGTCCAAATCGTGCGCATCACGCCGTCCATATTTGTGAAAGCTTCTAACTCCTTCAGCACATTACCGACGAAATGATTTTCTTCTTTCAAACGCTCGATTTCTGCAAAAGAAACCGTCTCATTTTTCCACTTCATCGCATATACGAAATCTTTTCGCTTTTCTCCAGACGCTAAAATATGAAAAATCTCTTCCACACGCTTTTCATCACGCAAATAAGGAGAAAGTGGGCCTTGTCCTGTGAATACGACAGTTAGTAGCGTCCCTTCCTCTGCTCTTCGGCACTCATTCATCGCACTTGATGCTGCCGTCATAAGGTCATCGACAGTTTCAAGCCCATCAATATTTACTTCTGTCTCATCCCATACAACATCCGCCGTATGGAAAAATGAGCAATGCGTTCCTTGTTTCGTAAGTTCAATAAGGTACGCACCCTTCTCACCTGTTTCCTTACGATGACGCCCTTGTATGTTCCCCGAATAAATAATATATGGCTCTTCTGATAAAATTTCACGTTTATGTATATGGCCAAGAGCCCAATAATCAAACTGCTTTTCTTTCAGCTCACGAATTTGAAACGGTGCATAGCGATTATGCTCTGCATCTCCTTCCACACTTCCGTGAAGCATGCCAATATGAAAAGGCGCATCACTCATTTTCGTATACTGCGCTGTCATATTATCCGTTACCGCTTGCTGCAAATAACTAAACCCGTAAATAGAAGCTAATAGCTCTCCATTTTTATAAAATGATTTCTCTTCTACATAAGGCTCTGTAAACACATGAACATTTTCCGGAAACTCAATCGCTGCCCAGCTTCCCCCTAAATGATCATGGTTACCGTGAATAATAAAAACAGGGATATCGTACTGCGAAAGTCTCTTCATTTGCTCACGCACAAACACTTGCGCCCTCAAACTTCTCGTCTCCGCATCATACAAATCCCCGGCTAGTAATACGAAATCAACGCGCTCTTGAATCGCTTTATCAATAATACGTTCGAACGATTCAAACGTACTTTGCTTCATTCTCTCCCAAACAGACTGCGGTACATTCATCTCCATCCCTTTAAACGGACTATCCAAATGCAAATCAGCCGCATGTATAAACCTCACTTGTTTCACAAATAACGATCCTTTCTTTTCCGTACTTTACTACAAATAGTAAATCTAGTGTCCATAAAACTTTCACTCTATTTTAACACGCAATGTCATATATTTCTTTGCATATTCTAATGATTTATGCCAAAATAGTTATAAGATTCTGATTTTTATTATTGGAGGGAATTTCATGGGAGTATACGTTCTAACAGTCTTTGAAAAAGATGGTTCTAAAGCATTCGACGAATCATTCGAGGCGGCAACTGAAAAAGAAGCGAAAGCAAAAGGTGAATCTATTTTACAAGAAAAAGGATTGTATGAAAAAACACATCGCTGCACATCTTCTGCAGGTAAGCTCGTTTTATTCCAGCGCTAAAAAAAGAAGCGTCATCCGCTTCTTTTTCACTCTACTATATCTTCATCACACCACGTAAACACCACATCTAGAATGCGATTACCGATACGTACGCGTTTATTCCATTTACCTGTTTGGATCTGATGTTGCAATTCTGCTTTCATCTTTTCCGTCCAGCCGTGAATCGTTTCACTACCGTCGTACGGATATACGCCTGGAAACTCTTCCTGTAGTAGATGCAAGCTCTCTGCATCAAAATGAAAATGGAAGAAGTAGTTTGCTGTAAGCGATGGTTCTTGCAATCGTAAAAAATGATCATCAATTTGCTTTCTATTTCTATAGAAAGTAAAGATATTCACTTTACCGCTCGTAATTTGGTCAATTTGAATTTCGTGCTTCTCTATAATCACGTCTTGTCCACCTCGTTGTATACTATCTTTAGTATATATGTCTTTTGCAACAAAGTTAACCATTTTCGCGCGAAATTCATTTCCTTCATTATATTACCTGTACCTCCAAGTACAATCAGAACAAAAAAAACAAAGTTGAAGGGGAGCGATCACATGTATTTCGGAAGCAAAGGTTGGTATGTAAAAGAACTTAAAAAATTAGGTATCCGTACTTATGAAGGTAAAAAACTAGAATCGTATCGTACGCATGTGTTATCTAGTTTACTTGAGAGAATGAAGAAAGCTTCGGCTTAATAGGTTTAGGAAGCAACTACGGTTGCTTCCTTTTTATTTAGCGGTGGAAAGAAATAATCCTATCTTGAACATTCTACCTTTACCGTTATACTCTCTTGATAAAAACCACCCATTATCAACTGAATCTCTATTACTAAATCCCCTCCCAGATAATCATTCGTGTATATTTTAAACTTCCCATACTTATTGACCCGTCCGCTTCCAACATACATATCTCCACTTGTTATGACAATTGTTGAATGAGGTTCTGCACGGCCCAACACACAATTATCATCATATTCCACAGAATCTATCGTTATTTTTTGATGCATATTATTAATTGAACCTATACATTTCTTTTTATATAAGTTAACATTGCTCTCTTCTGCCACCGAAAACACCCGATTCCTGCTAACCTTTTCTGAAGAGAAAGCAATATTCCCTAGCCAACTAAACCTATCAAATGTAGTAATAGGTAGAAACATCTAAGCTACCTCCCCCATTCTTTCTTCTCGTTTTTATCGACTACAATCTTTTGATGAACTTACAGTAATACGTTCTATATTAAGATAAAAAAATATCCTTTTTTATATTTAATTTCGCACTGTTAATTTGTACAGAATACATAGAATACCTTTTTTCACCCCAGATGCAATAACAATGCTACACAAAATAACCCACAATCCATTAAGTGTAAATCCACCTTCAAATATATTAATAATAATTATGTTACCAATTATTAAGAGAATCCATGAAATGGAATACTGTTTTCCATTTGTAATATATAAAATTTCATCCTCATAACAGACTGTAATTCCCCCACCTTGCCAAACACCAATAGCGAAAGAAAAAAGCGTAACTGCCAGTAACTCTGCTTGTAAATCCCTAGTCATTGGTTGCGGCGCCGTATAAGTAATAATCCCTATCATCATTAGAAAAGTTATAATATCTATCCAGTTTAATTTTCTTTGTTTGCTTTGCAGCCAGATAAAGAAAATTACTACAAAAATTAAAAACAAAGTTGTCATTTAATTATTCTTCTTCCTTTCCTACATTAGAAACGTCTGTAATTGTAATGCAATTAGATTGTTCTTAAATCGCTCATACTTTCTGAAGCATAACATGAGAAAGAAATAAAAAAATCGTACAAAAGGGCAGGCCTATAATGTACGATTGGGCATATATAATATTTTAAAAATGAATTAACTTCCTTTCAATAGATACAGCTACTGCTTCTGACCGTGAATTAACACCTAATTTATTGTATATATTTGTTAAATACGCTTTTACCGTTCGCTCAGCTATCCCCATATCGAATGCAATTTCTTTATTCTTATATCCGCGCGCAATGGCTTTTAACACAAACAATTCTTTTTCTGTTAAATTGTTTCCTTCAACCTTATCAGTATGTATTTCTTTCCTTTTATAATTCACTATCTTTTCCATAATAGTTGGTTGTAGTAAAATTTCACCTCGAATAGCTGCCTCCAATGTTCGAAACAAATTCTCACGATCTGTGTCTTTTAGCAAATATCCTTTTGCTCCTAGCTCGATTCCCTTTAACATTAATTCATCTTCGTTATAAGTAGTTAATATAATAATCGGCGTCTGATTTTCTTTTTTATTCAAAGCCTCGATTGTTTCTAAACCACTCATTTTAGGCATATTTAAATCCATTAAAATAACATCAGGTCTCTTTTCTTCTATGAAAGAAAGGGCTTCTTCTCCGTTTGCAGCCTCACCTATAATCTGAAATGAATCACTCGTTTCTATTATTAATTTTAGACCTTCTCTTACAACGAAATGATCATCTACAATTAATACGTTATGCTTCATGGCCATCTCCTTCTTTATTTATAGGCACTTGAATATACACTTTCGTACCCTTTATCTTTTCACTTAATATATGTATTTCTCCCTTAATCAATCGAACACGCTCATTTAAACCAATTAAACCATAATGTCCAGGATTCTTACCGATATATCTAGTGTCAAAACCAATTCCATTATCTTCAACTTCAATAGTAAGTTGTTCAAGATCACTGATATATTCAACTTTTAAATGTACATCTGTGGCCTGTGAATGTTTTGCGATATTTGTTAAACATTCACTAATTACATATAAACAGTGCTCTTTTATTAAGTTTGAAATATGCGGGGGACTTTGAATAGTAAATCTCACTTGTATAGATGTAGCCTCAGAAAAACGTTGAATCTCTTCCTCTACTGCTTCATTAAATGAATTAGTAGTATGACGCAAATCATCAATAACCAACCTTGCATCATGTAAAGTTTGTCTCGCCCTTATCATAGTTTGTTTCATAATCTCTTGAGATCGTCCTGTATTCCCTTTCTGCATATGGGCATCTATTGCTTCCAATTGCATAATTAAGCTGGCTAAACCTTGCGCTAACGTATCATGTAAATCTCTTGCCATTCGCTGTCTTTCATTAGCTAATGTCAATTCTTCTACTCTCATATATGCAGACTCTAACTCTTGAAGGTAGCTCTGTATACGATTCCGTGCATCATATTGCTGCTTATTAATATAAGAAAAAGGAATAATAATTGCTAACACTAACAGAAACATAGAGATAAGAATAGCTAATTTATTCACACCATAATTTATACTAATTGCAGTACAAAATATTGCATACATAAGAGTAAAAACTGCTATTACTTTAAATATATTGTGATAAACATATAGACTTTGGGCAATTAAAATAGGGGTTAATCCAACAAAAATTGCTATCGAAGCATTTGATGCAATGAATGCAGCCAAAAACACAATGAACAGTTGTACAAAAAAGAAATATAACAATTGCCTATTCCTTAATGAACTAGCATACCAATGAAAAACAGTATGAATTACAATGACCATTGTAAAGAAGAAACTATCCATCGAGAGAATATTATTACGAAATGCTAAAAGCAGTGAAGCTATATATACGAGTGTAATCCATAAAACAATAAACCTTCTCGGAATAAATACCGCTTCCAATACATTTTTATCCAAATCCATATTTGAATTTATTTTTTTCATATTCGACCTCCACCATTATATTATACAAGATGCAGCTTACATTTTGATAAAGTGAAACTTTAATCAGTGGAGCTTTTGTCTATCCCCATTGGTTATTAACCCTCACCAATTGTGCTTTTACAGGCAATCCACCCCACAAATAGCGAGATAAATTATTAATTCCTCTTTATCCTCTTTATCCTCATTACTGAATGCAAATATGAAATATTGCATATCGAAATGCATTGATGTATTTGTAAGCGCTTACTATAATAGGTTTATAAAGATTCATTACATCTTACCATTAAAAAAGGAGGCACTCATATGGAAATCGCAATGGCAGTTTTAAAATTTGTAGGTGGGGTAATTCCATTAGTTCAAGAACTTTTAAAAGCATTTATGTAAGATTATTATTCAGCAATTATCTATAAGAGTTATCATACAAATGATCTGTATATCAAAAACAAATTGATACACAGATCATTTGTGTGAGAAAACTTCAAACGAAAATTATGTACCCCAGCATGATACATCTATCTCAAGTTGGAAAAAGACGCTCACAAGAGCGCCTTTTTTTATATTACTATATACCTAATAACTTGTTTAGAGAATCGATTCTACAATACTACATAATTAATATATCTGTTTAAAGTTTACACAATCAAAATCCCCCTCAAAGTATAAAAGAAGATTTTCTGTTCCCTTTTATTTAGTACTAATGAAATAATTACTCAAACTAAAGATGCTATAATAAACCCAATCAAACTAAGGGGGAACATTTATCTTGCGCGGAACATGCATTCAATTTCACAAGTTTGGCAATCCCAAAAACGTATTACAAATTGAATATAAAAATATAGAACCATTAAAAGAGAATGAAGTTCTCGTTCGTATGTTAGTTAGACCAATTAATCCATCTGACTTAATTCCCGTAACCGGAGCGTATGCACATAGAATTCCTTTACCTAACATACCTGGTTATGAAGGTGTTGGGATTGTAGAAGATGTGGGAGCTTTTGTTTCTAAAGACCTTATTGGCAAACGTGTTTTACCGGTACGCGGAGAAGGTACTTGGCAAGAGTATGTGAAAACAGCAGCTGATTTTGTAGTTCCTATTCCTGATTCCATTGATGATTTCACAGCGGCACAAATGTACATTAATCCTCTTACGGCGTGGGTTACATGTACGGAAACGCTAAACTTACAACGGAATGATGTTTTATTAGTGAATGCTTGCGGATCCGCTATTGGTCACCTATTTGCACAGGTATCACAAATTTTGAATTTCCGACTCATTGCAGTGACAAGAAATAGTAAACATACAGAGGAATTACTTCAGCTTGGTGCCGATTATGTAATAGATACTTCCACTGCCCCGCTTCACGAAACAGTTATGGAATTAACAAACGGGATTGGTGCAGATGCTGCAATTGATTCTATCGGGGGACCAGCTGGAGATGAATTAGCTTTTTCCTTACGTCCAAACGGGCACTTTTTGACGATTGGTCTTCTATCAGGTGTACAAGTAAACTGGGCAGAGATTGTCACGAAAGCAAAAGTGCACGCAAACATATTTCATTTACGACATTGGAATAAAGAAGTGTCACCATATAAATGGCAGGAGACATTTCGTCACTTAATTCGTCTAGTAGAAAATAAGCAATTACGTTTTATGACGGTACATTCTACGTATGACTTAGCGGATGTGAAAACAGCGGTTGATGTTGTTCAATCTGCTGAGAAAACGAAAGGGAAAGTGTTTTTGACGAGTTATTAACTACAATTGAAGGAGTCTTTTTGATTGGCCATTTAAATAGACTAGATAGTACGTTCAGGAATGCCCAATTGTAAGTATCTGGTATAATCCTGTTAAAAGGTGAAAGGAGACTCTAACATGTGGTTACTTACAGCAATTGCTCCTGTTTTAATAGCCGGGGGAATTGTAGTATATGTGATTGGAAGGCTGAAGCATAAATATAACAACGGCACATTAGGTAAGAAAAAATCAAAAAAGGCTCAAGTTTTATTGGATAGTTTCATACCAATGGGAATGCTTGTAGGGTGTTTAATCGGTATAATTGTCGACATATTTTCCCCAAATTATTCACTGTTTACAGTTGGTTTAGGAGCTGGAATAGGCTATTTATTTGGATTTTTCGCTTATGAATTTTATAGTAAGACAGGAAACAACTTCTCATAATCCAAAACAATAATCAGGACAAGTACATGGTAGTCATATACAATATGTACTGTCCTTTATTTTTGTATCAACGCTATCACCTTACCTTTCACATCCTATACACCTTTTTTATTGATTTCTCTCTCCTCCCTCTTTCGCATATCCGCTTTTTTGTTTTCACTGGATCTATATCCAAAGTAAAGTAGAGCACATGTAATAACGGAACCTACAATGTATCCTGAAAAGCACCCTAACCAAAACATATTGAAACCGCCTCCATTCATAATAAATTTTATGTAATATAACTCTTTACATGCTCCATCGTTTATTTCTATCAACTATACACTCTCTAAAGTTATTCATACCACTAATTTTCTCCGTACCTCAAATAACAATTTTATTATTTGTCATAAAGTTAACACCTTCGTTAAATATATATAATTTCCATATTATTACTTTTATCTTTGAAAATAATATACTACATTTGAAATAAGTAGGCTAGTACATCGGCTCTTCTCCCTCTTAACTTTAAGTTATGAACAAAAGAAAAATAAAAAAATCCCCTCAAAGCATAAACTTCAAGGGGTGAGCCTGTTTTATTTACTTATATACGTACAGCTGTACCACTTACAGCAACCATTAACATTCCATCACGAACAACTTCGTAATCTACGTCAATACCAACAATAGCGTTTGCACCTTTTTGTTTTGCAAGTTCTTTCATTTCATCCATTGCGATATCACGAGCTTCTTTTAGCTTGCTTTCATAAGAACCAGCACGACCACCGACAACATCACGAACAGAAGCGAATAAATCGCGGACAATATTTGCACCCATAATAGCTTCACCATTTACAATATCAATATACTCAATAATTTCTTTACCTTGAATTCCAGAAGTTGTTGTTACAATCATGACTGACACTCTCCTAATAAGTTGTAGTTTTAATTAGCTTTCTTATGTCTTTATTATGACATGGAAAAAGTAACGAATCTATTGAATTACCTTACAGGAATGTGACAGTTTTGTAAGAATAAAACGCGCATTATGTTTAATTTTAATAAAGCGCTTTAATATTGGGATACATAAAAGATTCTCTATTTTCTTTCCAGTCCTTTTCTACTTCTTTAAAAGTTGGTCGCCCTAATTCTTCATTGTTTTTCTGTTTACGAAACCATTTCTTCACATACTGATCTCCATTTTTATTTTGAACTGTACAAAGGAAGCTATTACTACTATCCTTTAATATTTTTACAATCACGAAAAGACACCTCTTTCCTTTTAAATAACATAATAGAACTTGATCTTTTACTATAAGCCCTTCCTCTCTTATAGTCATACGACTCCTCGGCCGCGCCAAAGTTGTAAGATCAAAAAACGATATTCACTATGTCTACATTTTTCATAACTGATATGTGAAGTAATTATTATTTAAAGAAATCAGAGTTATAAGCATTATACTTATCAAATATTTTATATATTTCTAACTTATCATCTAATTTTGCATCTACCAAAATTAATATATTCCCATCGTAAATATACTCTTCATATTTCTTAGCATGTTCTTCTGGGATTCCTAATCCTATAAATGCTCCTATTAAACTTCCAGCTCCTCCGCCAATACCGGCTCCTCCAATAGCTGCTGCAATAGGTCCCGCTGCTACAATTGGACCCATTCCAGATACGGCAAGTATACCAAGGCCAGTTAATAAACCACCGAGTCCGCCTGCTACTCCTCCTGCTACAAGCCCTGTCGCTGAAAAGATATCTGCTTTATGCGCAGTTTCATGATTCACTTTTTCACCCGATTTTTCTTCCAGATGTTCAATTTCCTTTTGATCCTTTGCAATAGCTGAAATGTTATCCGCCGGGTATCCTTTATCTTTTAATTCATTAATAACGAACGCCGCATCATCAATTGTTCTAAAAACACCTACTATTTTTCTATCTACATTCATAACTATTAACCTCCTAAAGTTTTATATAATGTATCTTTATCTTTCTTCATTTCTGTATACACTAATCTTCTTATTAACATAACCATTTACGAAAAAAGCAAATAGTAAAAGCATTACAAGCGAACTACTTAACAAGTAAATTAAATCAAATGTAATATCAATCATCATTTCATTCATGTATACCAGACTCCTTTTTATTTAAAGTAAAAGTATATTTTTATAGACTAGAAATCTTACAATTCATCTTCATTCAATCTCTTTGTAGTATATGTATACCCTTCGTAACGCTTTCTAAACGTAAAAAACTATAATTATATTTTTTTACGTTTATATGTTTAACATTTTTTAAAACGGGTATGTTTATATTGTTATGCTTACTATATGGAAAGGAATATTTCGATGAATGCCATTCACTCTACTACTATTCTTTATAATGAAACACCTACAATAACTCAGATTCATCATTTTTATGCTTTGATGACAACGTTTCAAACGAATTTATTTATAAGTAAACACGGAACACTTACTTCTATTAAAAACTTAAGCACATTAGTATCCTTTTTCCTTACTGTAAAAAAGAGAGAGCTTGTATTATTTATCTTTGAAGGAATAGATGCAAAAAGAGCTTTAAGTACACTCTTTCCTTCTTAACAGTTTTGTTATCCCCTATTCCCTCGATCTTTACTTTTCATATATGGTTATTTCAAAGTGATTTCCTCTATTCAAAACGAGACCCCCTAATACAATAGGGGGATTTCTAGTTTGGCCTTAGGAAAACTGATATAATATATATTACGTTTTTCATTCTTTACAATAGAAAGCTTTTACTAATCTTGAAGGTAGGAATTTTTAATGAACTCGAAAGCAAAATTTAGTATTCGCTACAAAATTATGGCTGGTTATTTAGTTATCATTTTGTTCTTACTTATTTCTTTCATTATGTTAAACAATGAGATTTCCAATTTACAAAAATCTCGTAATTTTATTATTGATCACGATTTTAAAGTTCTTAATTTAACGAATCAAGTGGAGAAAGAACTGCTAACAATTGAAAATAAAGCGAAAGGATTTATCACTTCTAATAACGCGAACTATCTGCAATCTCTTAACTCTGCCGAAAGAGATTATGAAAAACATTACCATGATCTTTTTTCTTTATTAGAAGATAATCCATCTCAGCAAGAAAAATTAAAACAAATTAACGAAAACATTACTAGTTGGATGAATAAAGAAATTCACCCGTTAATTGCAAATCATAATAGTAATAACATAAAAGAAATCGACACTACCGAAATCCAATCATTGCAATCACAGCTAACTGACTTCCGCAGCACTGAGGAGCAATTAACGAAAAAAAGAGCTACACAATTAGATACTGAAAATAATAAATTAGAGATTTGGTTATACAGTTTATTGTTCTTACTTTCTTGTATTTCCATTATCGTTTCACTTTATATTTCTAATTCCATTACAAAAACGATTAAAAATGTAATTCAAGCTATTAAATCTATTTCTTCTAAAGAAAAAATTACGGAAAGAATTCATGTAAACACGCGGGATGAAATAAAAGATCTTGCTCATACAACGAACCATCTACTAGACGAAATATCTAAAAGAGAATGGTTACAAACCGAGCTTGCAGAATTAATTTTAATGTATCAAGGTGTATCTTCTATTGAGATGTTAGGTAAAAAAATTCTTAGTGGAGTTATACAAAAAACACAAACTTCTTGCGGTGCATTCTATGTACGTGAAGAAATTGAAGACACTGTCTACTATGTGAAGAAAGCTTCTTTCGCCGATCGAGGTGCTGATATTGGAAAACAATCCATTAAAATGGGTGAAGGTTTCATTGGACAGTCTGCCTTAGAAAAGAAAAGTTTTATTCTCAGGGACATACCCGAAGAGTTTCGTTATGTCACTAGCGGCGTATTAGAAATACGTCCTAAAAATCTACTAGTCATCCCTATCTTATTTGAGGATGAAGTGATCGCAGTAATGGAGTTAGTAAGTGTAACTGAGATTTCAGACTTACATCAAGATTTAATTCAACAAACCGTTGATAATCTAGGTTTAACAATCCATAGCATTATGGGACGTATGCGAATTCAAACTCTTTTACATGAATCACAAGCAATGACAGAAGAGTTGCAAGTTCAATCAGAAGAATTACAAACGCAAGCCGAAGAACTACAAATGCAAGCCGAAGAATTACGAACAACGAATGAACAATTAGAGTCTAGAACTGAAGAAGCTGAACAAAAGACAGCTGACTTACAAATTACTAAATCAGAATTAGAAGAAAAAGCAAGTGAGTTGTTACGTAGCTCAAAATACAAATCAGAGTTCTTAGCAAATATGTCACATGAATTACGCACACCATTAAATAGTATTTTACTATTATCTGAAATGTTAAGAGAAAATCATGATAATCATTTATCCGATGATGAAATTGAATTAGCAACCGTCATTCATTCATCAGGGAAAGATTTACTTACTTTAATTAATGACATACTAGATTTATCTAAAGTAGAAGCCGGAAAACTAGACGTCATTTTTGAAGCAACGAACATAAGTGACATGGCAGCAAGTATGCATCAAAACTTTTTACATATAGCTGCACAAAAAAATGTTGAATTTACTGTTGAAGACAGTAATACCATTCCTGATCTGTTTTATACAGATGCAAAACGGATTGAGCAAATTATTAAAAACTTATTATCCAATGCATTTAAATTCACAGAAAAAGGATCCGTCTCTTTACATTTCGATTCAATAGAAACAACCAATTTAAGTCATGATATGCAGTCTGTAAGTAAAGATTGGATTACAATTTCAGTAAAAGATACTGGTATTGGTATCGCTAAAGAACAGCATCAACTTATTTTCGAAGCCTTTCAACAGGCAGATGGTGCAACGATTCGGAAGTATGGTGGTACAGGCTTAGGTTTATCCATTTGTAAAGAGTTTGCTAGATTATTAGGTGGTTGGATTACGTTAGAGAGTCATGTAGGAGAAGGCAGTACTTTCACAGTATATATTCCTAACCTTCCAAATGGATTACATGATATACAGTTATCCAATTTAGAAATCGCAGCAACGATAGATGAAGTTATTCCTGCTGAAGTTGTCGAGGAAACTATCGTTACTCCAGAAACAAATAACGTCTTCCAAGAGAAAACCATTTTAATTGTCGATGATGATCATCGAAATATATTTGCATTACAAAATGCATTAGAAAAACAACATGCCAACATTATTACTGCACAAAACGGCATAGAGTGTTTAGAAGTGCTAAAAAGCAATACAAATATCGACCTTATTTTAATGGATATTATGATGCCAAATATGGACGGTTATGAAACGATGGAAAATATCCGAATGAATTTAGAGTTACATGAAATACCTATTATCGCATTAACTGCTAAAGCAATGCCAAATGATAAGGAAAAATGTTTATCTGCTGGTGCTTCAGATTATATAAGTAAACCATTAAATTTACAGCAACTCTATTCGGTAATGAGTGTATGGTTAATAAAATAAGTGAGGTTTAGTTTCAGTGGAAAATAAGTATTATAATTTTGATCCATCAGTAGATACGGATAAGCGTACGAACTTAGAAATTGAATTACTATTAGAAGCGGTATTTAAACTATCAGGATTTGATTTTCGCCAATATGCTCGTACTTCTATTTATAGAAGAATTTGCAATAGAATGCAGCTCTCTAATATCCCTACCATTTCAAAATTAATTGAAAAAGTAATTCATGAGGAAGCGTTTTTAGAACAGTTATTAAACGATTTCTCGATTAATGTAACTGAGATGTTCCGTAACCCTACCTTTTTTAAGGCGCTAAGAGAGCATGTTATTCCTGAATTAAAAAAGCATCCTGAAATTAGAATTTGGCATGCTGGATGCGCAACTGGTGAAGAAGTATTATCAATGTCCATCTTACTTCATGAAGAAGGATTAAGTGAAAAAGCTGTTATTTACGCAACAGATATGAATACAAATGTGTTAGAAAAAGCCAAACAAGGTATACTTCCGTTAAATAAAATGCAAACTTATACGAAAAACTATTTACAAGCTGGCGGTACACGAGCATTTTCTAACTATTATTCAACAGATAATCGCTTTGCTTATTTTAATCCATCTCTTTTACAAAACATTATTTTTGCGCAGCATAATTTAGTAACCGATCAATCTTTTAACGAATTTCATATTATACTTTGCCGTAACGTTTTAATTTACTTTACAGGTAAACTTCAAAACCAAGTACAGCAACTATTTTATGAAAGTTTAGGTCACAATGGATTCCTATGTTTAGGAAATAAAGAAACTCTTCGTTTCTCGGATATAATGCCGCATTATACCCAATTTAATCCACACGAACAAATCTATCAAAAAATACAATAAAAAGCGTATGAAATCCTCTGTTTGGATTTCATACGCTTTTTATTTCGCATTCGTTTGTATCATAATTAGACACATATCATCTGATTGTGCTTTCTTCTGTTCTTCCTTATAAAACCCTTCTATCTCTCCTTCTAAATCGCCCCATTTTCTTTCTGTAAAAGTACGTAACTTTTCTTCAGACTCAAATTCATCATTTGAAATTGCTTCAAGTACACCATCTGTAAACAATAATATTTGAGCGTTCTTCTCAAAAGGGATAACTGTCTTTTCAACTTTTATTTCATCAAAAAATCCTACCGCACAACTCCCGCGATCTAGTTCAACTACATTTGTTTCATCAACTAAAACGTATCCAGAAGGATGTCCTGCATTTACATATTCAATTGTTCTATTTTCTGTATTAACTACTAAGTATATCGCTGTAAAATAATATGGAATATTGTCATTCTCATTATGTAAAAGAGTCATATATTTATTTAAGTCTTTAATGACGAGTTCTGGATCAATTAAACATTTAATCGTTTCACGTAATACGGACGAAATGAACATACAAACTAATGAAGCAGATACACCATGTCCCATCACATCTAATAATATAATACCGTAGCGATTTTCATCGATTTTATACCAGTAATACATATCTCCAGCTAGTTTGAATGAAGGTAAGTAACTTGCTTCAATTTTTATATGATCTTCCCTTAATGGACTACTTAATAAGTTTCTTTGTACTTGCGTAGCTAAATCTAGTTCATTCCGAAGATTTTCTTCTTGTTCTTTATGCCAATTTAATTCCGATTTCAAGCGTAACGCTACACGCATACGTGCTAATAGTTCAACTTTATTTATAGGTTTCGTAATATAATCCATTGCTCCCATATCAAGCGCTTCAGCTAATTTATTCGCATCTTCTAAAGCTGTTACAAAAATAATAGGTATATCTTTAAACTTCTCCTCTTTTTGTAATCGCCTACAAACTTCAAGTCCATCAATTTCAGGCATCATGATATCTAATAGGATTAAATCTATTTCATTATGCCTGGAAGAATCTTTTCCAAAATGGATATATTCGAAAAGCTCTTGTGCAGAATTAAGCGATACAAGATCCTGATATCCGGCTTGTTTTAAAATTTTTTCAATTACAAAGATATTAACCGGATTATCATCGACAATTAAAATGGACACAAGTTATTTCCCCTTTTCTGATTTAAAATGTAAATCTATTATCATTTTCTATTTTTCTAGTATTACATACTCAGTTATAAAATGAAAATTTCCTACTCAAACATATTTACACAGCAAAAGAACAAACCCCCAGAAATGAGAGTTTGTTCTTTCACTCTATAAATTTCCACTTTTAATTTAACACCATTGCTTTGTCATTTAAAAGACGATCTAATTCTTCCATATGATTTGTTTCATCTGCAATCATATCTTCTAACTTTACAACTAACTCTGTCATATTTAATTCCGCTGCTTGTTCTTTTCGCTTTTCATAACGCTTAATTGTTTCATATTCTGATTGTCTAGCTTCTTCTAACATTTCTCTAACATCTTCTACTTGTTTCACTGGTAAAGGGGTCGTAGTAGGTGTACCACCTAGCGTCTTAATTTTCTCCGCTAAATATAGGGCATGTCCTTGTTCATCACTAATTTCAGATTCAAAGAAAGGTTTTAATACTTGTCTATATATACCAGAAACCGTAGCTGCATTATGGTTATACATAATAATTGCTGAGTATTCTCCTGCTAAATCTTCATTCAATCCTTCGATTAGTTCTTTCACATCGTGTGACATTTAATATCTCCTCCTATACTTAATAAGTACCCCTTTTCTCATGTTTTAAACATCATTATTTAAAATTTTTATGTATCTAAAAACGCTGCTTGCTTCAATTTACTTATCGCTTGTCTTTTAATACGAGAAACGTGCATTTGTGAAATACCTAACCGTTCCCCTGTATCTTTTTGATTTAAATTTTCTCCAAATATATAATGAATAACACTCTTTTCTGTCTCATTTAATACGTTAAAAATATCCTCTAAAACGAGACGCCTTTCTGTCTGTTCATATCCTTGCTCTACTTCACCTACAGATTCAATTCTCGCTACCGAACTTCCATCAGATGAATTTTCAACTACATCATCTAAGGAAGATACTCGATAATTATTTTTAGCATCCATAATCTCTAGCACTTCCTCTTCGGATAGTCCTAAATGATCCGCAATCTCTATAATCTTCGGTGAACGCTGCAAATGATCTGTTAACTCCTCTATCGCAATTTTAATTTTCCCGCCCAAATCTTTAATTCGCCTTGGAACGTGAATGCCCCAAGTTTTATCACGTAAATACTTCTTTATTTCGCCTACTATAGTAGGTATTGCAAACGGCTCAAAAGCATTCCCTATCGAATAATCATACCTTCTTATTGCGCCTAAGAGCCCTAACATTCCTACTTGTATAATATCCTCATGCATAGGCCCGCCTTTTGAATAACGATATGCAATGGAATATACGAGATTTTTATAATGATCAACTAACCTTTCCTGCGCTTCATCACATTGGTTTTGTTGGAATTCTGCAATTAGTTTAATAACGTCTTCTTTAGTAAGATTCGTAGGTTGAGATTGGACTTCCATCATTCTCCACCTGCTCTCTTTGTATATATTTTGTCATTAAAACTGTCATGCCCTCATCATGCATAATTTGTATATCATCCATTAACGTATTGATTAAATATAAACCTAAACCATTTTCCGGCAAATGTTCTACTGGTTTACTAATATCATACGGACCAACTTTATTTTTTAAGGTGCTAAAATCAAAGCTAATCCCATTATCCGCAACCATAATTTCTAATCGATCTTCATATAGACCAAAGACAATTGTAATTTCTCCAACATCTTCTTTGTATGCATGTTGGACAATGTTTGTACATGCTTCACTAATAGCAATTTTCATATCTTCTATATCGTCATAAGCAAAGCCCATTCGATTCGCAACACCAGCCATTGTTAAACGAATAATAGCCACATATTCTGCTTTTGCAGGAATTTTCATTTCTATCTTTTCAAATTTCTCCATCATCCCTAGTCACCTTCTTTCTACTTTTTCAGCATCGGAATTCAAATTTAATATTTCTGTTAACCCTGTAATATCAAATAATCTTTTTAGTCTTTTAGATACACCGATAAACTCTAGTTTTCCATCATTTTTCTTAACTGCTTTTAATAAAGCTATAAAAACGCCTAAACCAGTACTATCCATATAATCTACGTTATGAAAATCTACTACAATATGAACCTCTTTCTCGCTTGCAATAGGCATAATCTTATTTTTCAAATCTGATGCCGTATACGCATCAATTTCACCAGTAAGTTGTACCGTATAACCTAAATCATTTTGCAAAATATTTATTGCCAAATTCATCATTTCCGCCCCCTTATCTCAAACTACTACTATCTTAATTACCCATAAAAATTAATTTTAAACATATTTTTTTATTTTCATTATAAATAAATTTTCTACACCTTTCTCGGCTTAACACTAAAAAAATATTATCAAATGTTTAAACCTTATAAATTTGTGTATGTATAATGTATAAACATTATTTTTAGGGGGATCTATCTATGGAAGAGCACAGCTTTAAAAAGGGAGATTTCGTTCAATTTTCTTATCGACACGATCATGCTACAAAATTAGTTGGTTCCATTATTAACATACTAACGAATACAATTGTAGTTGATATAGGCAATAACGAGGACTTATCTCATATAGAACCGAGGCAGGTTGTAAGAATAAATAATTGTAAAAAAGTAACGATGGTTTAATACATAATAGAAAGTGTAATTTCAATGAGTGGGGGGGTCTTCATCCCCCACTCATTCCTATGCAGATTACATAAAAAAAGCATCCAAATTATTTTAATTGGATGCTTTTTTATGTATATTTATCAGTTTATTAACTTTAGAGCTATATATAATAAACTTAAGATTACTATTCATTATCATACTTACGCTTTCCGTAGCATTCTAGAGAAGAATGTAACGATTAAAATAAAGACAATTGCACCTAATAACGCTGGAAGAATAAAAATACCTCCCCATTCAGGACCCCAGTGACCAAATAATGCACTACCAACCCAAGATCCAATTAAACCAGCAATTACATTACCAACTATACCTAAAGGAAAGTCTTTTCCCGTAATCATTCCAGCTAACGCACCAATAAGTCCACCTACAATACACGTAATAATAAGTCCCACAATTAGACCTCCTATATTGTTTTTATATTTGATTTATCAAGCTTTGGTGTGTAACCAAAGCTTGATAAACATGTATTATTCTTTATTATCCAATCCATCACTTATCTTTTGTTTCACTTTTCCGACTTTTTCTTTTATAGTTCCCTTCGTCTTCTCCCACTTCCCTTCATTTTTCAACTCTCTATCTTCTGTAACTTCACCAATTCCTTCTTTTACTTGTCCCTTTTTCTTTTCAACTTTACCCGTAATTTGTTCTTTTAGACCGCTCTCACTCATATTTCCAATCTCCTTTTCGTAATAGATTTATAGATGTAAAGGATACAAATTTAAAGAGAATACGTGCATCTTCTTTCTTGTAGCCATTCACCGACTCTTTCTAAATCCTTAACGAATAACAAGATTTTTCCTTCATCCAGCTTTTCTTCATAAAAGTTAGCTTCTTCCTCATTAAGCCCTAACTCTTGCATCTTATTTCTTAACTGATCTCCCGTTTTTTGAAAGACGTTAATAATACTTGTCCCAAGTCCTTCCTCTTTTATTCCAATTGTATTCACGTCTGCATTGTCTGCGATTCTATCTGTCCTTTCTTTCTCATGTGTTAATACGTAAATATCTTCTTGGTCTATTCCTTTCTTCACTAGATCATTCGCCGCATTCATGACCTCTTTCTCCGTAATAAATTCATATACAAAAGGTTTACTATACTTCGTTTCCATCTTTAACTTCCTCCTCTAAAATGAATTATTTGTTATATTATATGTAGTACACCTATTTTCCCAATGTTAAACATAAAATATGAAAAAAGTTATTTAGATTTTTTTTAATAGAGAATGAACAGCTTAATTTTCCACTTTAAAAAACCTCACCCACCTTACAATAACTACCTGATTTAACAGAAAATTGTTATAATTAAACATAAGGAGGGATACTATGAAAAAAATCATATCTATATGCGCTCTAACCGCTCTATCTTTCACTTTAATTGGTTGTACAAGCACCTCAGCTACAGATAAAGCTTCACAAGTTAAGCAAGAACATACACAAAATACCTTTCAATTAAACTCCGCAAATATTACAGACATTGAAATACTCAAAACAACAAATCATACTACTTCCAAATCTCAAACAAGTAATGAAGAAATGGTAAAATCTATCGTTTCAGCAGTTCAAAAAGGTACCTCTAAACCAATCACATTAGATCAAAAAAAGAGAGAATCTGTGCATTCTACTATAACCGTTACATATAAAGATGACGCAAAAGAAGAGTTTCTTGTGTGGGTTGATAATAAGGAGCAAATTACGATTGCTAAAGATGAGAAGAAAGATAAAGTTGAAGGTGTAACGGTGAACATTAAAGATGCTAAAATGATGAAAGATTTCTTTAAAATGTAAAAAGGATCTCCTTTAAGGGGATCCTTTTTCTCTTCATACAGCCTAATTGCTTTATACGAGCAAACGAGTTCTGCTCCTTATCATCCAAAGCAGAACTATATTAGTTATATAACTATTGTTGCTATTGCAGAAAAGTACAACAAGCTGGACAACCTAGATTTCAAACTGTAAGATTAGATGTTGGTGAAATCGGGCAGCAAAGTATATATAGAAAATAGGTGTTAATTTTGAAAATCAATAAAAAATTTGAACCGATAATTTTTAATCTCTTTATGATTTTAGGTATATCTAGTATTATCTCTTTCGTCATGGTTTCAATGAACGTTGGGTATACAGCTTTATTTCTCAAATCATGGCTGAAAACATGGGGAATTGCCTTCATACTTGCATTTTTAGCTTCTAAATTACTACCCTTTGTAGTGAAAAGGATAATGAAAATATTCATATTTGTTGAGAAGGATGCTTAAAAATAAAGTGATGCACTACTCTAGTTCATTTAAATTAATAGAAATAATCACCACAAAACTTAACCTAGTAAAATGTTTCAACTCGAAGAAAGGTACCTGAAAAGTTGTCTTTTCTTTATATGTTAAAAAAGCTCGCCTATTTCCGTAGGCGAGCTTTATCTTTATTACACAATATGAAAGTATACTCTCTTTTTCTCTGAAATTTTATGTAATTATACATATTCACGAAAATAGAAAAAGTAACATTGTCATTACAACATATTCTCCACGTTCAACTTAGTTATCATTAGCATGTTTTTCTATAAAATCAAGAATTCTAGCATTCACCTAGTTAGAGAATTCACCATTGATTGCGTGAGATGCATTTTTCCAGTTCACTATATCGATATCTTTCACATATCTTTTCCCAGTTTCAACTGCTTTTACCGAATTATGCATTGTACTTTTTTCAGCCATTAATGCAAGCACTGGAATATTGATATTTTTCAAGTCTTCTTTACTAACTAAATCAGGCGCTGACGTTTTAAGTTTATAGTTACGCATACCCGACTCGATTAACTTAGCGATCGGCTCATCGCCATTTATTTCTGCTCCTCCAGAAACATAGCTTAACATCTTTTCTCTTATAAACTTAGGTACAATAGGAACGGAAGCTGGAATAGATGCTAGAATCATCTTTATGGATATTTGCGTAAATACAAAAACTGGGTCCAATAAACTAGCCGTAGCAATATGCTCAGAATTATATCTAGCCAAGTTCATTGTTGTCCATCCTCCAAAAGAAACAAAAAATCCATTCTAATTAGTCTTTTATCAAGATCATAATCAAAATGAATTTTTTAACTTTATAGAGACTGTTTTTTAGCTATACATCTCTTGGAGTTTCACTAAGTTTTTTTTATGATTTGATAATCCAATTGTAAAACTATTGGGATTCATAACGATATCTCCTTTGTTACCTTTTAATGTAACAATAACTTTAGACTTTATTAGCCCTCTTTTTACTTTTATACCCTCTACATCTTCAATATTAATTATTATTTTATTACCATTAAACTTACCAGTTAAAGGATTCAATTCAAGCATCATTATCCTCTTATTAGTAAAACAAATCACTTGATGTTGATTTTCTAAAAATGCACCAGGTCCAAATTTAAGATATTCTGATGTTGCTGCCATTTTCATAGTGTAAAAATAATAAAAATACAATTCATCTTCATATGCTACCTCATTAAATAGTGCATCTAATACATTATTGTTTAACATTTTTATTCCCCCGGTATGCAAATAATCTCTTACCATTTATCCTTTTTCTTCCTATCCGCCATTTAATTTTACCATAAATTAGAATTAGATTAGAGTTTATATAAGATTAATAACAAACCTAAAAAGATTCACATATTTATTTCAAAAACTAATTTAATCAATGGGGTGAAGATAAATGATAAGTTATAAAAATTAGAATGAGGTTCCATTAGAACTTGCAAATAAAACTAAAACTCAGTAAAGAAGGTTTAAATCCTTTAGAAGCCCTATAGCTAATGTATTCCAGAGAGTAAATAATAGGTATATACAGCTATATAAACGCTCAAAATCAGAAAAAAACAACTATCTGATAAGCAAAAACTTGCATTACCAAATGGTAGAAAAGTAAGTTTGGAGCAACGGACTTGTAAACAGTGTGGTTATATCGTTCAAAGCAAAACTAAACTACGTCTAAGTCTCTGCCCTAGCTGTTACGAACTTCAGGTAAGTATGAATTAATAATAGGAATAAATTATTAAAATCAAAATAAGCACATCTCGTTAAAAAACAGATGTGCTTATTTTTATATAAGAATTTCTTTATCACGTTTAACAATACGCTAAAATCTATTAAATCAAATTATTGTTTTATAAATTTAAATACTATTCCTTTGTCCATCTAATTAATATAATACTTTTTGCTTTATTTTATAAAATGAAGTATTTGACGCAAATAATTTCTTCTAATAATAAGGTAGTAAATTATTTGTACACTAATAAAGCTTGTGAATATGAGAATAGAATTCCCTGCAACAGGTAAGTCTACGCCCACCCTGCTCTGTGCTAAAGCCCTTATTGCCAAAAAGGCTACGCTACTGTGAATAACAGAAATCACAATAGGCACAAAAAATAATATGCTAATTTGTTGGGTTACAATTTTTTTTAACTCTCTTTTAGTTAACCCTAATTTAGAAAGCGTTTGAAATTGGCTTTTATCTCGATCTAAATCTGTGAATAAACGGAAGTATAAGAAGCTAATTGCAAATATAAAAAATACAACCCCCACTAGTACGCTAAGAATAGATAGCATTGCATTCATTTGTTTACGTTCTAACCATTGTAAGACCGAGCAATCAAATATAAAAGGTGGTTGTCCACTTTGATAATCATATGAAATTACCTTCTCAAGTTGTTTAGCAACATCTGCTGCTTCATGCATATTTTTAATTAAAAAACGATAGACTTTATGCTGATCAGTCTTTCCTTCTGCTAATTGCTTTTTTAGTATTGTTTCGTACATTGAATCTGAAACAACAACAGAAAAATGATAAGATGGGCCAATAATATTATCCCTTAATATCTTATTCCTCGAAAGATTAAAATGCATATTACCCTGTTCTATTTTAAGAGATGAAGACACTTTCTTTAATTCATCTTGAGAAGCTGTTCTTAAATATTTTTTTGATGGTAGAATTAGACTATCCGTTTCCTTTTTTAATGTTTCTACTGGGTATCCTAGTATTTTGGCAGTTGCGTTGTAATCAGTCAGGCTCATAATTGTTGCACCTCCTTCTGTATTAAAACCAGTAGAAGTTACTAACTTATATGAGAATCCAGCATCATGTAATTGTTTCTCGATTTGAGAAATATGAGAGGACTCCTGCTTGTTGCGTTTCAATGATGTATACTCAAACGCATAAGGGCTGTCAACTTCCGCTAATGCTCCATTTCCAATAGCAAGACAAGCACCAATAGAGGTAAAGGCAACTGCCGAAAGTATACTTACTAGAAATAGTGTTCTTGCGTTATCTGTCATTCGATATGCTAACTCCGAAATCGTTAACATATTTGTTTTTTTAAAGAAAGTGTATTGACGATTTTTCAATATTGTAATGACATAAAAGCTGAGCTGAGTAAATAAAAAGTATGTTCCTAATACACATAAGAAAACGCATATTAACATAACATATATATAATCGGTTCCTTTTTCCAATGCTGTATCTAAATAAAATGCTGAGGCATATCCAATGATAATACAAAGAATTGAAAAGAAAGCTAGCCATTTAGATGACTTTGGTTCCGTTTTTGGTTTTTCTTCAGATTTCATGAGTTCAATTAGCTGGGATACTTTCATTACTCGTAAAGTGAAAAAAGAGACAAGTATAAATAAAATAAAAAACATAATAGATGTCATTAAAATTGCCTTAGTAGGAAAATAAAATGGAAGCCCACCTTTTAATAGGAAAAGTGAACTACATATCAATAAAATTAATTTTCCAAAGACTAATCCAGTTCCAATCCCAACAATAATTGCAGAACATCCAATTAACATATTTTCCATGAAGATTAACTTTTTTAATTGTGTGTCAGACATGCCATGGAGTATTAAGATACCAAATTCCTTTTTCCTTGTTTTTAAAAACATAGTAATAGAATATAGAATGAAAAAGAAGGAGAAAAATATAATTAGATATTGAGTAATTTTAAATCCTTGTGTACTTAAGGCACTTATGACCGCACTTGTCGATACAAGATTACCAGTGAAATTAGGATGAAATGCAAGTAATTCATAAATGAATAGAATCATCACGGCAAATGTACTACTTAAAAAATGGCCTAAATATAATCGCTTATTACGAATGACGTTATTAAGCGCGAACTGACGCAAATTCATGTTGATTGCCTCCTAATAAAGATATTACATCCATAATATTTTTGTGAAATCTTGAACGATTGTCACCGCAATAAATTTCATTATAAAAAGATCCATCTTTAATAAAAACTACTCGGTCACAGTAACTCGCTGCTACAGGGTCATGTGTCACTAGCATCATAGTTACTTGTTCTTCTTGATTTAATTTCTTTAAAAGTTCCATCACATCATTTGCCGCTTTTGAATCTAAATTTCCTGTTGGCTCATCTGCTAAAATTAATTGAGGAGAATGAATGAGGGCACGAGCAATGGCAGTTCGTTGGGCTTGACCTCCTGAAATTTCATAGGTTCTTTTATTTAAAATCTCTTCAATCCCCAGTTGTTTAGAAATAACTTCTACTTTTTCGTTCATATCATTCAAACTTACATTATCTAATGTAAGTGGTAAAACAATATTCTCTTTTACAGTTAGAGTATTCATGAGGTTAAAAGATTGAAAGACAAATCCTAGTTCACGACGTCTAAATAGAGCTAAATCATTAGAAGATAAACAATAGGGATTTCTTTCGTTAATAAATACTTCCCCAGATGTTGGTGCATCAATAGTAGAAATCATATTCAGTAAAGTTGATTTTCCACTCCCTGATGCTCCCATAATCCCTACAAATTCTCCTTTTTGTATTGTCAAATCAATATTGGAAAGAGCTTTATAAGATACTTCTCCTGTATTATAAATTTTACTTAAGTTACGGACTGTTAATATACTCATTGTTGCTATCTCCTGTTCGTTTATTGGATATCTACAATTTAATCTAAAGCGTTATAGTCTTCATATTGAATTGTCTTACATTTACCTTACAAGAATGTAAGATTACAATAAGAAAGTGCAATTAATATTAAAGTAAATAGTAGTATTGTCAAGAATATGGTTAATTTAGAGGCATTTATAAATTAATTCCATAAAAAGGGTAACATTCGGCTGTTCTGGTTTAAGTTGTTCTAGCTTTACTTCTTTAAATTGCACTGTTTGTCCCTTCTCTTCAATTTCAGCGTGAATAGCTATTAAGATATTATCTTGATACAGTTCTTCAAAAACTACTAGTTCTTTACCTTGTAGTCCAGAAGCATTAAATGTGAAATCTAATGTGATAGAACCGTTTCTTTCGTTTTGGGGAGAATCAATTTCTTAAGTTAATAGCGATGGGGGCACCATATGAAAAAAAGAAAATTGTACGCTTAAATACAATTTGGCAACAAACTAACTGTTTTCTTATACATGAATAGACAACTACTGTAAGAGTTATAGTTCCCTTTTTGCATTTATCTTTTAATCAGATGAATGCTTTTTTTAGTACATAATAAAAAATATAAAAAAATAACTAGAAAAACTGTCACAAAATCCGTTTTTCTGGTTTCTCTATAATACAGGTATCAAATTGAAAGTGAGGTTTAAACTAACATGTTAACGATAGAAAATGAAGAAAGTCATACTTCTAATATGACCTTTGAAGATTTATTTAAGCAGTACTATGCTTATGCTGTGAAACAGATTATATGGATTGTTAAAGACCAATCTATAGCTGAAGAGTTAGCACAAGAAGTATTTTTACAATTATATCGTAGTGATTGGAAAGGAATTGAAAACATACCTGGATGGTTGATTAAATCTTCTACTTATGTTGCTTATAACCATTTCCGATCTGAAAAAAGGCAGCAAGCGAAAATTGATAAAGAAATCCAATACCATGACGTACAAAATGTTTCATCGTTAGACGATGATTGGATAAGAAAAGAAGAAATTACAAAGGTCCAAACGATACTAAATAAAATGAATGATCGAGAACGAACCCTTTTACTAATGAAATTCTCTGGTTTTCAATATAAAGAAATTGCAGAAATACTTCAAATTGAAATATCTTCTATTGGAACATTATTGGTCCGAGCCAAAATGAAATTTCGCAAGATTTATAAACAAATAGAGGAGGCATAACAAATGAAATGTTATGATATCGGATTTATTCAAACATATATTGATGGCGAACTTTCTCATGATATAAGAAAGGAATTCACAAAGCACCTAGATACATGTGAAGCATGCCAAGATTTATTAGTAGAAATTAGTAAATTAAATCAATGGGAAAACGTAATGCTAGATGAAGAATGTGCAAATTCACCACATGAAATCAAAATTGATATAGAACAAGCATGGAAAACATTTGAAAGTCGTTCCAAGTTAGAGAATGTTTCTAATATAAATCACAAAAAACAACAGAAGAAAGGAACCTTTACAAACATGAGTAAAAAATCAAAACGTTTCATGTATACAGCAGTAGCTGCAGCAGCACTTTTCACAACAGCAATGATTCCACAAGTACAAGTGGCGGCTACAAATGTTGCCTCGTATTTTTCTAATGCAGTTATAAACGATAAGGTTGTAAATGAGGGGGGTACAGATGAAAATGGTAACAAAATAGATGGAATGAAGAATGGTAAATATATTCCTATTGATGAAAAAATTACAGATCAAGGTATTACTGTACATTTCAAAGAATTATATATCGCAGATTCACGTATATCAGTTCATTATAGAATGGAAAAAGCTGACGGAAGTTTAGTACCATTTGAATTTGATACATCGGGATTAGAACTTGGGAATGATGGTAAGGTTAATGGACAACAAGAAGAAAACCCTGAGCTTAAAAAAGTAAGGGTAATATCTTTTATCCAAGATTCAGATGATCTTCTTCCTTTTGAACTTATGGCAGCTGGTAAAAAATTAGATCATGTAGGCATTCGTGAGAAAGACAAACCAGAAGGTGTCGTTACATTTGTTGAAGGTCCTGAAGGAAAAGACTCTTTCAAACAACCTCTTACGCTAGATATAAATATAAATAAAATTGGAAAAGTAGCTGGATCTTGGAAAGCTCAAATTCCAATTGATACTTCACATTTGAAAAATAATACGAATTAACATGAAAAAAAGAATAGAACAGTATGTATCTAATTCTCAGTTTATATGTTTTCTTGTTTTCGTTACATTTATTTTTTTATGTAGTTTTTACTCTATCTTTTATTTGTGATTTAAGACCATTATAAGAAAAAGCTCCCTAAAAAAGTAGAGAAATAAATAACCGGTTTCTTAACGTATAAGAAATCGGTTATTTTGTATTTAAAATGCGTTTAAATGTAAAATTTTCTTTTTTTGTAAAAAAGAAAAGACACCCTAAGGTGCCTTCCTCCGACTTGAACCATCTTAATTTTAATAATATGTATTGGACTCCCATCCAACTATTATTTTACCATGTTAAGTTGTTTTTGTTTATTGAGAAATACAATAATTTATTTATGCTGGTCGTCTGTATGAGGTCCTTTTGTAGTCCATGCAGCGATTAATAAAAGAACAATTGCAGTGATGACACTTTTTGATTTCTTCAGGATTCATTTGATCTACGGGTTTATAATCCCTGTTAGCATCATAGGTAGAATAGCGGGATAAAAGTAGAAATAGCATAATTAAAAAAGGAGTGAAACTTCACTCCTCTTTTTTACTTGTTGATTTTAACATGCATTAGATCACTACTAGAATTTTGCTTCTCTAAGCTTATCTCTATTTTAAGATTGTTTTTATTTATTTCAAAATTACCTGTGCGTGTATTAGAAGCCACTATATTATCAATCTCTTTACTCAAATCTAAGTTTGGATTTATCATAGTGATCCACTTTTTCCCTAACTCTAGTAACGCCTTATTACCTTGGCCTCTCTCAATTACAAAATTAACAGTAAAGTTATTTTCATCATCACCCCTTACAGTGAAATTCCCATAAAATTCTGGAATCCCCTCTAATACTGGAGAGAATAAAACGACCTCTGAACCTGGACCACCTATCGCTGCATACTTTAATTCCGCATTATATTTTGTATTGATTTGAGTAACAAAATTTTGTGCTTCCTTAGATACAGATCTTTTCAGTACAGATGAGCTCTCCATCCAACCTTCATAATAATAAATATCATCATCTGCTAAATCTTGCAGTATAACAGTAGGCTTTAACTCAGGCTCTTTTTCTGATTTATTAATTGCATTGTATAAGAATAGTGCATACTGCTCACGAGTCACGAGACTTTGCGGTTCAAACTTATTATCACCCGTGCCCGTCGTGATTTTATTTTCTTGTAATGCACTGATAGCATTTGTTGCCCAGTAATTTTTATCTACATCTTTGAAAGTGGTAGTAGATGTTGCTTGGAAGTTAAATGCCTTTGTTAATACAACAGCTAATTGTTCACGTGTTAAAACATTATCTGGACCAAATTTCCCATTACCAAATCCGTTCATAATACCAGCTTTAGTCAGAGCTAGAATTTCTTTTTCAAACATATGCCCTTCTATATCTGTGAAAGGATTTTGTGTAGTAAGTTTATCTGCTGGCTTCAAGTAAGCATATATTAGTTTAGCCACTTGTCCTCGTGTAATGTTATCACCAAAACCAAACATTCCGTTTCCATAACCAGCTACAATATTTTTCTCTTTTAAATCCATAATTGCTTTATAAGACCAGTGATTTTCAGGAACATCTTTAAATCCTATTGTATTTTCTGCTTGCACATTTGTTAGAGGAGTTAGTGTTGTTGATGCAATAACTGTCCCTGCTAAAATTAATTGTTTAAAATTCATAATTGAATCCCCTTATTCTTAAAATAATATGTTGAAAAGAATACCGTGCATACCCTTTTATATTAACATATAAAGATGTTATATGTAGGTTAATTATGGAATATTTAAAGAAGATTATTCCAGTTGATAATGAGTACACAACTACATTAAAATCATAATAATTTGCTTCCAATACGCATTCTTTTCCTTTATCCATTTTAAAAAGATACCATTTACAAATGCAAAAAACCCCTCAAAACATCAGCTTTAAGGGGATCCCTCCTATCATCTTCTCTCTTCATACAATCGATTTGCTTTATACGAGCAAACGAAAAACATACATGTCGCAACAGGGATAAATGTTAAAAAAAGTCCTCTCATTAATGCAAATGGCGTTTCAAATAAGAATGACCATAGAAACGATACGCCTTGCTTATCCCATAATCCTGGAGTTAAGTATAGTTCTTTCGGATTTACAAATGCTCCTAAATTCATCGTATTACTATACATAAATAAAAATAATATCGGCAAATAACATATCGCTAATTCTAAAAATGTTTTAGATAGACGTTTATACTTCCCTGCTCGTGACATTTGATCTGAAAAAATGTCATCTTCACTTTCCTCATTTACCTTTTTAAAATAGTACGTACCTGACCACCGATTACCAGCTATATGCTCCCAGCCACTATCTTCAAATAGTGTGCAGTAATTAATAAAATCACTTTTTCTACTAAATACTCTATGGTCTATTTTAATCGTCGCATCTTCGGGTTCTGTATATCTAAATGTATAACCAAATGTAGTGCTTTCTAGTTGATAGCCTTTCCAAGCCATCTCTTCTAACCATTTTTCCTCTTTCTCAAATTCTAAAAAAAATTTCAATCTCCACATCATCGTTCCCCCCCTAACTATACGTGTAATATACTTTTTGTAACCTCAATAATGTGCTGGCTCTAATAAAGCTAAAAGTACGTAATAGGTTGTTTCCGTTAATGGTAAATTTTTATCTCTATTCATACACACCTCCAATGTAACGATAAATATATAGCTAAACTATATAGTTCAACTGTATATGTCAAATGCAGAAATAACTTTATAAGCCATAAGAAAAACGCTACCTTTTTAAAAGATAGCGTTTTTCTTATTATCCTTGCTTATTCTTCGCCTTTGAATGCAGACCCTTTTCTTATTCACATAAAACTTAAACCCTTAAAGAACCACGAAAACCTCTGGCAGCATAGTAAGAATCTGCTCCATTGTGGTACACAAAAACATGTCCGAAGCGATAATCACAGAAAAGCGCACCACCGAGCTCTCTAATATCTGAAGGTGTTTGTACCCAACTTGATGATTTTATATCAAAATCCCCAAGTTGTTGCAACTCTCGATATTGCTCTTCAGTCAATAGTTCAATACCCATAGCATTTGCTACATCAATAACCGTATTTTCTGGTTGATGTTTTTTTCTTGATTCTAGCGCTTCACGATCATAACAAAGGCTTCTGCGGCCTTTAGGACTCTCCTTTGAACAATCACAGAAAGTATACTCATCCTTCTCTTTATCATAAGCAATAACATCTGGCTCACCACCAGTTACTTCCATTTCATTAAGTGACCACAATTTTTCAGGATTAGCGTCCAACTTCGCTTCAACTTTAGCCCATTCAAGTTCTTCATGGCGGTTCATATTCTTCTCAAAACGAGATTTTAATACTTTTAACAATTCTTCTCGTTGTTCTACCGATAACTCATTTTTATTCTTTGTCATATTAGTCCTCCGTATTATGTGTCCTTTTAATCATTTAAGTATATGTTTTATAACAAATCTTCTCAATCATTGTTTTGTATGCAGTTTACAATAAATTATATAATTTTTAAAATCTCTTTTTCAACAATAAAAAAAGCACCTGAAACAGATGCTTTCTCTCATTCTCAATACGTAAACGTAATCGTCACTAAAGAATATCCTTCTTTCGCATTATACGGCTCAGCTTTATAAGAAACACGGTTCGCTCCTTGCGGATAACCGATTTCTCCAATTACTTTTTTCACATCTTGCAATGCGCCATCCATTGATTGTTTATAAAGGATTTCAATTTTTGGTGACTTTGCATTATAACGTTGCTGCATTTTATTTTTGAATTCATTATAGTTGTTTGCAATGTATTCATTTCCTAAATAATTTAACTTTGTATCTTTTAATATTTGTTGGTATGCAGTGGTTTTCGTACCACCTGCCGCAATTTTATTTGTTAATGTACTATAATAATTTGTTGTAGCTTGCGGATAGTCACTTCTATTCCACACGTGATTTCTTGCGATTTGCTCATCTGATAAGTTGAAATATGAATATGTTACGCGGCCCTGCTCATCTGGCACCGGATCATCGAATGTTGTATCAAGGTGATACCATTTGTTTTCGATTTTCACTAAATTCCAAGCATGAGGCTGACCGTCTCCAGTTCCTACTACAAAATGATTCTCAATTCCCGCTTCTTTTAATAATTGATAGGTTAATAGTGCGTAACCTTGGCAAACCGCAGAACGATTTACAAGTGCTTCATATGCTGTGTAAGCTTTATAAGACGTATCGTAAGAAATATGTTTTACGACATAATCATGAATCGCTTTCACTTTTTGGTGATCATCCATTCCAACTTGAGTAATAGAAGAAACAATTGCCTTTGCTTGCTTCATTACATATTCCGTTTGTTCTTTCGTTTCGCGATATGTAATTTTCAGCGTAAACGTATAATTTCCAGGTGATCCAGAAATTCCATATGAAACATTCGATCTATTATAATTTGTATACTCATTTTTACTTGCCACTTCTTTATAGGCGTTAAAAAGCGTATCCATCACTTCTTGCATATTGCTATTTTTCGTTTTATATGGAAGTGTAATATTTGTTTCATATGTATTAATACGCTTTTGCACTTCATCTTTAAATGCTGCTAATAATGCTGCATCTCCTGTATCTTTCACCGCAACCGCAGGATTTTTATATTGCAAAGCATTATATAAAAACTGTGCATACTGTTCACGCGTTACCGTTTTTGCAGGTTCAAATTTCCCGTCGCCTGTACCAGATGCAATCCCGTTTGACTGCACCGCACTAATCGCACCTTCTGCCCAAAAACCATTCGGAACATCATTAAATGTATGCTTTTGCTTAGCTGAAACTTGAAAAGCATTTTTAATAATTTGCGCCATTTCTGCACGGCTAACAGAATCTTTCGGTCTAAACCCTCCGTTTCCATCCCCATTAAAAATTCCTAATTTCGTTAACGTTAAAACCTCTTCTGGAAACAATGTGGATCCTGCGCGAATATCTCGATACGGATTGTTTAAAGTAGATCCATCTTTTAATACATAACGAGCACCTTCATTACTGAACGCACCACCTTGCTTATTCGGTAACAGCGCACGATAAATTAAAGCTGCAACTTGCTCTCTCGTCGCAACATCACCGAAACCAAACTTCCCATTTCCATAACCGGAAATAATATTTTTACTCGATAAATCTTTAATTGCCGGATACGACCAATGCGACGTAGGCACATCAGAAAAAATACCTGCCTCAGCAGCTCTCACGTCACTGCCATTTGTATATAGTAAAGCACCACCTATAAGTGATAATGATGTAATTGATTTTAGTAGTTTTGTGTACATAATTCCTTCTCCCAATACGTTCTCTATTTATATATTTTGTCGAAAAACCTAAAATAATATGACAAAACATATTATACTATTAAAATTTTTTGAAGGATATACTAAGTTTTGAAATATGCAAAAACTCATATTGTTATAGGGGTTCATAGTGATATTATGTTGTTTTACTTGTGAATATATAAATAATAAGGGAATATAACATTCAAAAATCATTGGAATAAAGCGAAACTTCACTCAGTGGTACTACTCTGTACATTTCACGTCTCTCTTCTTTACTTTAAATGAATGTTTTCGCTTCACTTTTATCTCAGCCAGTATAACACCGCTAAGAATAAGCAATGCTCCAATATACCCTTTGAGTGGCAATACTTCGTTCATGAACAGGTAAGCGAATATTGCAGAAAATACAGGTTCTAATGAAAAAATGAGTCCTGTATGTGTCGGTGTTGTGTATTTCTGCGCCATCGCCTGAACAATGTAGGCAAAAGCACTGCAGACAATGCTTAACACCAGTACAGCGATCCAACTTTCTTTAGTGGAGGGAAGTTGCGGCTTTTCGAAAATCAGGGCAAAGAGTATGCCAAAGCCTCCTGCAAATCCCAATTGAAGAATACCAAGCTGCAATGTATTCGCAACTTTAGCCGCCCTCCCGGTGACAATAATATGAAAAGCATAAAAGAAAGCGGCGAGTATACAGAGTAAATCTCCAGAGTTTAGTGTTAATTGATTATTCAAAGTCAGTAAACCAATGCCTGTCATTGCAACAAGGGCACTAATGATCAGTCTATAACTTAGTCGTTCTTTGAATAGAACGATAGATAATAAAGGGATAAAGATTACAGTCAAACTGGCTAGAAAACCGGCATTTGAAGCTGATGTTGTTTTTAAACCTAAGATGACTGAAGCAGATACCACAAATAGTAAAAACCCCAGAATAAAACCATATTTTAGAGTAGCAAAATAGATTGAACGAAATTGTTTACAAAAAACAGCGACACAAACCAAAAAAGCAATACCAAAGCGTAATGCAACAAGAGAAAATGAAGGAACAGTTTCCAATCCGACTTTCATAAAAAGGTAGGAAGAACCCCAGGTCATTGTAACAACTAAGATCATAAAATCAGCTTTTATAGGTTTCATTTTTAGTTCCCCTTTTCAATTTTATGTACATAGTATAATTATGATTGAAATATTAGTAAATTGAATATATTTAATGCTATACTTGAACGAAATTCATACATAAGAAAGTAGGAGATTCGATGAGTCTGACTAAGTTCGAAATTTTTCTGAAGACGGTTGAAATGGGAAATTTATCAAGAGCAGCAGAAGCACTGAATATAACTCAGTCAGGTGTCAGCCATGCGATCAGGAGTCTTGAATTAGAGTATGGGTTTCAACTGCTTTCTCGGAATAAAACAGGCATTCGATTAACGGAAAATGGTGACCGTATTTTAACGCATGTGCGTGAAATAGTAAACCATAATGAGCGATTAAAGCAAGCTGTTGCAGAGATTAATGGCATAGAGGCGGGAACCTTGCGCATTGGCACCTTTACAAGCGTGTCCACTCACTGGCTGCCTGCAATCATACATCGATTTCACTTGGAACACCCTCGAATTGAAATCAAATTAATGGAAGGAGATTATGGCACGATTGAAACGTGGATTCAACAAGGAGTAATTGACTTAGGTTTTATGTCACTACCGTCTTCAAGTCATCTCGAATCTATTCCACTAAGAAAAGATCGAATGCTATGTGTACTCCCTAAAGATCACCCGTTAAGTAAACAATCCACGATTCGGTATGCTCAGCTTGAGAAAGTGCCTTTTATTATGCCTGCTTCTTCGTGCGGTTACGATGTTAGGAGAGTATTAGAAGCAGCTCGGGTTCATCTCAATATTCAATTTGAAACCGGCGATGATCATGTAATTGTCGCGATGGTGGAGAATGGACTTGGGATCAGCGTCATGTCTGAACTCGCATTACAAGGACAAAGCGAAAATGTTACGATTGTAGAATTGGAAGACAGACCTACTCGATCACTTGGGTTGTCACTCACTTCAATTAAACACGCATTACCAGCGGCAAAACGCTTTATCGAACATACCCAAAAATGGCTGGATGGAGAATAAGTATATCGGCAATCAAAACAAAATCAACAGGCAAGGAACTATTACGTTTTATTGTTCTAATTGTTATAGGGATATTATGCTACTTTACTTGCGAATATATATAAAAGAGAAATACAACATACAAACAGCCCAAGTTCCTCATTGAAACTTGGGCTGTTTCTTATACTTTTCGTTCTAATGCAAAAACATAAGAGCTTGTAAGTACTCCCACTATTACTTTAACAATGATTTTCACTAGAATCTTATATATTATTTAACTGCCTCTACTTGTTTTTCTAATTCTATTCCAAGGAATTTAGCAAGCTCAAGCATACCAAATTGATTAGCTACAGACTCTGCATCAGAATTATAGTTTGTGTTTGTATTAATATCATACGTATAAATTGCTCCATCCGAACTGCGAATAAATTCAATACCGGCAACAGTGATTTCATTTTTCTTCAAAAATTCTTTGTATTGTTCAATAATTGGCTCATGTAAGTCCAATATAATTTCAAATTTTGTTGACGATTCTTTCTTACTCTCTTCTCCTACTGGGCAAAAAGCATCGTGAATCGAGCATGCATCTGCTGGACAAAGCTCAAATCCTTCTGATGTATCTACTTTAACTGCATATACAAACTGACCACCTACAAACTCACAACGCGTAATATATGGTTCTGGCGCTTCAATATACTGCTGGATTAAAGTAATTCCATCGATAGGTTCTTCAAACGCCGGACTATCCAAATACTGTTCTAAAGCATCGATGGAATGAAATAGTTGAACACCAAGGCCTTTCCCTGCACGGTTATGCTTTGTAATGAACGGTACTTCCCCTAACTCCCTTGCTGCTTTTACTATATTAGCGCGGCCAACAGCACCAATTGTTTTCGGCACTTGTATCCCAAAATTTCTTAATGCTGCATATTGATTCAATTTACTTACTTCAAGGCGTAATGCACGAGATCCATTAAATACTGTTCGCCCGTATCCCTCTAACCAAGCAAGAACCCCCTCAGTCAATTCAGGTGCATAACGATGTCCTCTCGTATGTGAAGAAGCACTCATGCGGCTATAAAAAACACCTTGAGGAGGCTCTTGTTCTAACGATATTGTTCCTTTATCTAAATGCCATTCCTCATACGGTAACTCCAGTTCTTCCAACCTTTTCACTAAATGTTCCGTCCATTCCTTATTCTCATGTAATATGTAAATTTTACTCATTTGTAATCAATTCCTTTCTTTTCAATTCAACTAATGGCATCACTTTTTCAGAAAATCGTTTCATCTCTTCAAGCTGTGGCGAAAATTGTAAAAGTAATAATGTAACACCTACTTTTTCAAAAGCGAGTATCCTTTCTGCAATTTGTTCTGGTGTTCCGATTAGATTAGGACGTAACCCGCGATTAGATACGGAATAATCATTCAATTTCACTTGCTGTTCTAAATGCGATTTACTAATAAAATCTTGGTAACCCGCATAACCTAACGCACCTTCTTTCACATCCGTTATGCGTCTCCATTCCTCTAATGCCTCTTCTTCTGTATCACGACAAATGACGTAAGCCGCAAGCCCGAATGACTGCAATGGCTCCTCTGTAACTTTCTTTCTACGATTCTTCATATCTTCTATTTTCACAGATACTTCTTCCACTGTTCCACCATGCATGACATATGCATCCGCGTGTTTTACGATTACCTCTTTTCCTCGCTTACTCTCACCACCTGCATAGATCTTAATCCCTTGTTTCTGCACAGGTTTTGGACTTAAATGTGTATTATGAATCTCATAAAAATTCCCCTTATAAGAAAACTCTTCTTCTTTCCAAAGCCATTTCAAAACTGTTACAAATTCCTCCGTACGATCATATCTCTCGTCGTGTGCAGTAAATACCCCGCCATACTGCCTAGCTTCTTCTTCCCACCATGCTGAAACTACATTCAATGTAAAACGGCCATTACTTAATTGATCAATATTCGCTGCCATTTTCGCTGTAACTGCTGGATTGTGGAAACCAGGTCTTACAGCTGTCATAATCTCTAATCTATCCGTCACTGCTGCAAGTGCTGCCGCAGTTGTCCATGCTTCCAAACTTGGTGCTGAAACACCTTTTATATCATTTAAGTTTAATTCTGCAATAAGAGTTGTTGAAAAACCTAATTGTTCTGCCGCTTGCGCTGTTTGTTTTGCATACTCAAACGTAGGCGGCATAGATTCATCATCTACATTTCGAAGCCATCCCCCAAAAATCGGCAACCAAAAACCATACTCCACTACCTATTCCCCCTTTACCTTTTAGCCATAAAAAAGGCTACTCTTATCGAAATAAGAGTAGCCTTCTTGACTAATTGAACCGCTCTTATCTTTCAGGTTTTTCTTCACCTGCAGGATTTGGCACCTTTCGTCTAAAACGAGGTTGCCGAAGTTTCATAGGGCCCGTCCCTCCACTTCTCAACATAAGAATTGTTTTTTTTTGTGATTTTTTTATTATAATCATCAGAATAATAAAAATCAATTGTTTAATACTTATTTTTCCGATAAAAATTAAATGATATATAAGAAATCATATTTTTATAGCGGTTCATGAGGGTATTATCTTGTTTTACTTACGAATATATGAAGGGGTATGTTGTATCATGTCGAAAACATCATGTATAACCAAGTTGCTTTGCTTCTATTATAAAAATACAGCAAAATAAATACGAACCAAAAGAGGTGTTAGTAATATGAAAAATAAAAGATGTGATAATTGCGGTTCTACTACATTTAAAGAAGGAAGGGTTGGATCTGCTTATCACGCATATGTTTGTGAAGATGAATCTAGTAGGTTCTTTTCAGGAGGGAAACGTTCTAAGCTATTAACCACATTCTGTTTAGAATGCGGTGAGGTAAAATCATTCAGAGTTGAAAAACCAGATACATTCAAAGAATAAAATGTATTCGAGAAGATGTTGTTACTAACATGAAAATAGCATTATTTATATTTGAGCTAATAGGAAAAGAATATTATCTAAAAATGATCCAGATGAACTTATTGAAATACAAAATAAAAAAACACTCATAATTTCGCAAAAGCTATTTAAAAAGCACATAGGAGAACTCCCTATAGTTTTTAAGCTTAAAACTATATTATTAAAATTAAGATGATTTAAGTCGCAGAAAGGTACCTTTAGGTGTCTTTTTTTATGGAGAATCAGTTTAAAAACTCAAAATAAAAGAACCTCAATAAATGAGGTTCAAAAAATCTACTATTTTAAATTACCTTCGTAAAAAGCAACTCCATTTTGAACATGCTTTAAATACCATGTAATCGTCCCGCCACAAACATTTTCATTAAAACTATTAGCATATACTCCATTTGAGTAATACAGAGTTCTTTTGAATTTACCATTAGAATACTCATAAGGAATTGAGCATGTTGCTTGCTTCGGAGAACTCACAGCTTTTTGCGTATCAGCTGAAGCCGCTCCAATTCCTCCTGTTAATGCAATACCAGTTGCTAATAGCCCTACTACTAATTTCTTGAACATAATAAATCCCCCTTTAATAGTTTTTATAACTTACAACTTAAATGTATCACTTTTGTAATTTATGTAAATATCTTGAATATGTAGAAATATTTATTTGTTTTTTGGTAATATTAGGATTTTATTTTATCAAATGAAAAATAGAGGGATTTAGAGAAGTATGTAACAATGCATAATAAATCAATCAGATATTATGATATACTCACAAAGAACTGATACAAAATTTCTTTAGATTGGAAAACTAAAGTCTTATCTACCTAAAAGGAAGGCGCCTAATGGCGTCTTTTCTTTATTTTCAAAAGGACCTGCTCAATTCATTCTTTAAAACATAAGGTAAAGTGAACCCATTAAAATCCATGGAATGAACCCTAGTTTTACCCTTTTATCTAAAGGAGGCACTATTGTTATGGGATATGGTGGTAGTTGCGGCGAAGGCTGCGGTTTCGCTGGAGGATTTGCTTTATTAGTTGTATTATTTATTCTATTAATCATTATCGGATGCAGTTGTTTCTGCTAAAAAACTATTAGAAAAGGTACCTATATATAGGTACCTTTTCTTTATGTGCCTTATTCATTATCTAGTTTCAAACTTTTATCACGATTGGATTCGGGTTTTTCATTTTTCGCATTCTTCATACCTCAAATATGAATCGATTTCAGACATGAACTTTTAACTAAAAGAATTTGGGACCATTTTTTCCCACAAAGGAAATACCTTTTTGAAAACCGCTACTATAGAAGGATCAAATTGTGTACCAGATCCTTCTATAATACGTCTATAAGCTTCTTCAGGAGATAGAGCCGAACGATATGCTCTTGAAGAAGTCATTGCATCGAATGCATCTGCTATTGCAACAATTCTTGCGCATAGTGGTATTTGATTTCCTTTTAGTTTTTGAGGATAGCCCTTTCCATCCCATCTTTCATGATGAGAAAGAATTATGTCTTCACTACCTTTTATTAAAGATATATTTTTAAAAACTTCTAGTCCTAATTGTGGGTGTGTCTTAATAATATTATATTCTTCTTCTGTAAGAGAAGATGCTTTCTTTAAAACTTCATCCGGAATACCTATTTTCCCTATATCATGTAATAAACAAATAAAATGAAATTGTTTTAAAGAATTATCATCATATTCATTTGTTTCTTTAGCAAGAATCGTAGCATAATTGGCTACACGTTCACTATGTCCTTTCGTATATTGATCCTTTAATTCCATTATCCTCATTATCGATACAGCTGTTTCTTTCATTTGCTTTTCATAGGATGCTTTAATTTTTTGTACTAAAAATTTTAATGAAAGAAATACAAAAAATGACGTAATAAAAATTGTTAGAAATAATAATATTAATGATATTGGATAGTTAATTTCAAAATAATAAATAGCAATTAAAAATCTACATATCATACAGATAGATACCGATAGAAGATAATGAATACTTAAAAATAAAGGTGCAGAAATTACTAAGAAGCACTCTAAATAAGGGATATGTAAAGAAGCACCTGGATTACGTATAAACATAAGATCGTATGCCAAAAGATAACTAATACTAACGCCAAGAAAAATATATTTTGTAAACATTTTTTTATCCATTTTTTGTAAACACTTATTACATAAAAAAAATGAAATGAAAATAAATAAAAATACGAGTTCAAATAAAAGCTTCTCTAGTGTAAAATCCTTTCTAAGAATAAAATGTTGATAAATATTATCAAACAAAAGAGTACTACAGGGAATAAATAGAAACATGTTTATCGGTTCTTTCGTTTCAATATTTTTAATCCCTTTAATCATTTTACACACCGCCAAACCTTTTTTAATAAAAAAATAATTTCATATAGATATTATTAATAATATCCAAGAATAGATAATAGTGCAAAAAATACCCTTTCTCATAACCTATAAATGGGGTACCGCCATGATAGAAACGTATAAAAAGATGAATAGGATTATAGAAAAAGGCGAATTTTATGTAAATAAAACATATGCAGAAACTTCACGTACAATGGCTTTCACCAATTCTTTTAGAAGCTCAAACAAAAACTCCATAGGTATATCACCCTTACAATATACAGTTAATTCTATTCTTTCATATTAATACAATCTCACCAATATAAAAAAAGGCTCCATTGCTGGAGCACTCAAAAATAAAATAAAATACAATACAATAAGTAAATGAATTAAAACAAATAACAGACAATTTAACTATATAGATTAAATATAAATAAATCTATATATATGTAACATTACATATTGAAACCTATTTATTGATGCTATAATAGGCTTACTCGATGATTGTTATATTTTTTCATGGTTTTTAAGCAATATGATACCTTCTTAACACCAAGTGTACAAGTAAGAGAAGACATCTTAATCGATGTCTTCTTTTCTTATATAATAACAACACAATAAAATTAAGATGATTCAAGCTGCAGGATGGCACCTTGATATGATAGTAAAGAATACATCATCACATTGTCAGCAAGCAAAAGTGTATTCTGCATTTCTGAAAACAGTAGATGGCAGATTGTGACCTGCTGAATCTGCTAAGAAAGAATATACAAGAACATCCTTAACATCGTCTTTATTTCCACTAATAATAACATCAAGAAAATCTTCTATTTGGAATTCTGGAGTAAACAACACAATCTTAGTTGTTCTGTTTGGTTCTAAAGAAACAAAAGTACGAGAGATTTCAACTAATTCATTTTGAGTTGGGAAAGAAGTGTTTGGACTTCTCTTAACAGTTACCGTTACATTACTAGTATGGCAGCGTGAATCATTGTTTAACATAATGTTGAGAGCAGTTGGAATAATCCCATTTTCAGAAACTGGAACTCGAAACACTCCAGTAGATTTATGAGCCATATAATCACATCCTTTCAAAATAAAATATATTTACAATATATTAGATGCAAAAGGCGCTCATTTTGATAGGGACAAATTATGTGATTAATATATCTATAATAATCCTTGGTATTACTAAGCCAATGTTTTAAAAGATTAACAAATATCGTGAGAACCAATCAAATGTATATTAAAAGTAAAAAGAATAAGGCGTCTAAAAGCCCCCTATTTGGAGCCAATAATGAGACATTATGTTAATCTTATATGTATCGTTGTACAAAATTGAGAAACTTAAGGAGACAGATAAATTTTATGAAAAAATTATCCATATTATTTACTTTCATTCTAGTATTAGTCAGTGTTACGGCTGCTTGCACACAAGATAAAAAAGATATTGCCGTTGAAAATGGTCCAATAGAAGAACCAACCGCAAAAAATGAAAATGAAGAATTAATAAATTTTGAAGAAAAAGAAGATATGAGCCGCTTGGAACAAGGTATTTTATTAGTTGGTGAGAGTGTTAAGGGCGGCTATTACTTGAGCGCTGTTCAAAGTGCATATTTAAATGATAGCAACGATTCTATCGTTGTTAATGTCTCTGTAAAAAATGTACGTGGTCAAATGATTGGACTATCAGAATTAAAATATAACTTAAAAGATGAAAAAGACGGAAAAACTTATGAAGGAAAGGTGCTTGACCAAAACCCTTCTGATATACAAGTTAAACCAAATGAAACGGCAGAATTAAAAATAGCTTTTGAAGTACCAAGTACCGCAGATGAATATATGTTTCATATTGAAAGCTCTTTAGATCCTCTAGGAGCACACTGGAAAATCGATAAGCTGCAATCACAAAAAAACTAAGTCTAACATACAATTTGATTGAAGAAATCTCTCAAATAAGCAAAAAGTACTGAAAGAAGTCTTCTACATATCAACTATATAAAAGTCCCTCCGACTTAAGACAGAGGGACTTTCTCATTCCTATTTCAAACTACCCGCAATCTCCGTAAAGATAACTCCAAGCGCATGTGCACCTGCGATAGCCTAAGCTTCTTTCACCAACTGTACCGGCGCGGCCCATGCGAGCTACGATTTCTTTCGTATACTCTGCTCCTTTTTCAAAGGTGATTTTCACTATGTTTAAAATATCTGAAAACATAAATTCATTTACTTTTCACGAAAATAAAATTGTATTTTTTAGAATTTTAATGTTAATCAATTTGAAACTTTATGAGTTAATTAAATGTGATATTTAAAGAAGGAATTTATGATGAAGTACTCACATGATGGAATTAATGTTAAAAAACAAACAAAAAAAACTCTAACTAATTCGTCATGGCGATTTAGTTAGAGTTTTTTTGTTTGAAGTATTCACGAGTATCTACCCTTGTCTTTTCAGGTAAAACAATATCAAGTTCTTTATCTAACCATGCAAGAGTCTTTTTACGGAGAAACTCACGCATGTGTTCTTCTGCTTCAAGCATTACTAAGTTAATTGTACAAGAAGAATTGCTAGGTTCACAAGAATTACAAGCCTCATCTCGATATAGTAGACCATTCTGCACAATATTTTTACATTGAAAAATAGGCTTTGGACCTTCGACAGCTTCTATTACATCCCAAAAAGAAATATCTTCTGGGGACTTAGCTAACCTATATCCTCCCTTTACACCTGGGACAGAATTCACAATGTCAGCTTTAGATAATTTACCGAAAACTTTTGAAAGAAATGTTTCAGAAAGTCCTTGAAACTCTGCCAAATCTTTTATTCCAACACTTTCCTTAGAAGGAGTATTAATTAAATAAACTAGGCAATGCAAGGCATATTCAACCCCAACACTATATTGCATATACAAATCACCTGCTTTTTATTTTAAGGGTTATCAAATTGTATCTTAGGACCATTTAGAATTTTAGTCAAATAAAAAAAGGCTCTTTTAGAATAGTATGTATTTCATTTGACAAAAATAATTTCAGAGTTTATATTAAAGACCAAGTTAATCGACGATTAACTTGGTCGACGATTAAAATGTAAAAACTTTTAAAAAGGGGAAATACAAATGAACAAAACACTTATCATAAACGCACATCCGAAAGTGGATGATACATCATCAGTCAGCATTAAGGTTCTTAACCACTTTTTAGTATCTTATAAAGAATTAATTCCTAATAATGAAACGATTGAACAGATTAATTTATACGATGATGTAGTACCAATGATAGATAAAACTGTTTTAAGCGCATGGGAAAAGCAAGGAAATGGACAAAAGTTAACTGATGAAGAACAAAAAGTAACAGAGCGTATGTCCGAAATTTTACAACAATTTAAAAGTGCAAATACGTATGTTATCGTATTACCTTTGCACAACTTTAATATTCCATCAAAGTTAAAAGATTACATGGACAATATCATGATTGCACGTGAAACATTTAAATATACTGAAACTGGATCAGTGGGACTACTTAAAGATGGAAGAAGAATGCTTGTTATACAAGCAAGTGGAGGAATCTATACAAATGATGATTGGTATACAGAAGTGGAATACTCTCATAAATATTTAAAAGCAATGTTTAATTTTCTTGGTATTGAAGATTATCAAATCGTTCGTGCACAAGGAACAGCAGTACTAGATCCAACTGAAGTATTACAAAACGCATATAAAGAAGTTGAAGAGGCGGCTTCTAGATTGGCTAACAAATAAATTTTTTCACTGGAAGAATGATGGTTATAATTAAAGATCCCCTCCACCATAAGGCAGAGGGGATCTTCTAACTTCTATTTCAAACTACCCGCAATCTCCGTAAAGATAACCCCAAGCGCATGCGCACCTGCATCAGGATAGCCTAAACTTCTTTCACCAACTGTACCGGCACGGCCCATGCGAGCTACGATTTCTTTCGTGTACTCTGCTCCTTTAACCGCTGCTTCTGCACCTTTTTCAAAGGCAGCTTTCATGTCTTCTTCGTTTGAAGCGCTAGCTAACCAAGAGTCTACACATGGAGCAAGTGCGTCAACTAGTGTTTTGTCACCAACTACTGCTCCTCTTCCGAATGATCTTTCACCGATAGATTGTATACCTTGCAGTGCTGCTTGTAACATTTCAGCGAATTCTTTCACTGTTAACTCACGCTTCTCGCCTGCTGCTTTACTAGCTGCGCGGAATGCACCGCCCCAAATTGGACCAGATGCGCCGCCGCAATGTTCCATAATAATCATTGAGCAGCCATCAAGGAATGATCCGATCGTTACATTCTCTTGTTCTACAATAGAATGCCACTCACGTTTTAATTGCTTAAATCCTTTTGCCACACTCATTCCGAAGTCGCCGTCACCTGCATGTGTGTCTAACTCACAGAACGGTACTTCATTTTTAATAATAATATCGCTCATTTTATCAACGAGATAAATCATGTTGTTTAATGTAATGACATTATTTTTAATAACAGCGTGCTCTTCCGCTGTTTCTATTTCGAACGAAACTTCCTTCTCTTCTGTCTCTTCAAGTACATTCACGTACTCTACACTTTCAACCGGTCCATCTACTTTAAACGCAGGTGTATTACACTCTTTAGATAGTAATGTTTTTAACTCATCATCTAATTTCATCACTGTTAAAGACATACCTGCCATATCAATACTCGTCATATAGTTACCGACAAATACTCTATTAATTTTAATGTTTCTGGCAGCTAGTTCTCTCGTAACTGCGTTGTTAAACAGGTAAAGTTCTTGCAGTGGTGTTCCGCCAAAACCGTTAACTAGAAGTGCGATTTCCTCGCCGTCTTTTACTCCTAAATCTTTCATTAAATCATTTGTCATACGGTTAGCTAATTCATCAGCCGACAGCATTTTTTCACGCTTAATTCCTGGTTCACCGTGAATACCTACGCCGTATTCCATTTCATCTTCTGCAAGTGTGAAAGTAGGTGATCCGCTCGCTGGAACTGTACAAGAAGTTAATGCTAAACCGATTGTACGCACGTTAGCCGCTGCTTTTTCTGCTACTGCTTTCACCGCTCCTAAATCCATACCTGCTTCCGCTGCTGCACCGGCAATTTTATGGACGAGAATAACTCCCGCAACGCCGCGGCGTCCTACTGTGTACAAACTATCCTCTACCGCAATATCATCATCTACTTTTACGTAGTCAACTTCAATTCCATCTTCAGTCGCTAAATGCGCACCGTTTTTAAAATTCATAATATCACCGCTGTAATTTTTAATAATTAATAACGTACCTTTTTTACTAGCTGTCTCTTTAATCGCTTGGTATACCTGAATTTGTGAAGGAGAAGCAAATACATCTCCGCACACTGCCGCATCTAACATTCCTTTTCCGACTAATCCTGCATGTGCCGGCTCATGACCACTACCGCCGCCACTAATTAACGTTACTTTGTTTTCGTTCATTTCTTTCTTCTTAATTACTTTATATTTTTTCAAAAGCTCAAGCTCCGGATGAGCCATAACCATTCCGTTACACATTTCCATTACTAATGTTTCTGGTTTGTTTAAAATCTTTTTCATTGTAGTTCTCCCTCAATTCCTTTAATATATTGTGATATATTTGAAATCTTCTTCTTACTACTCATGTTAAAATGAAAGCGTTTTATAGTAAACGGACAAAATGGACAATCTGTCTAAAGACACCGCTCTCATTTATAGATAGGATTTTTATATTAATAACATTCTAGGGATGATTCAGATGACCTCTTCTATAATTTCTAAAAAGATAATCGCGAACTCATTGAAGTATTTAATGGAAACAGAGTCATTTCATAAAATATCAGTGAGCGATATTATGTTACACTGTCAAATGCGTAGGCAAACTTTTTATTATCATTTCAAAGATAAATTTGAACTATTAAGCTGGATTTATAGAGAAGAAACGAAGGAAAACATTATCGACTTTCTCGACTATGAAACATGGGAAAACATTTTCGATTTATTATTTGATTACTTTTATGAAAATCAAAAATTTTACCGAAATGCTTTTAAAGTCATTGAACAAAACTCGTTTAATCACTATTTATTTGAGCATACGAAAAACTTATATATGAAAATTATTGATGAACTATCTATGAGCTGTGGATTCAGCCTTTCTGATGAGACAAAAAATACGATTGCCTCCTTTTATAGTCACGGCTTCGTTGGAACGATAAAAGATTGGATCGAAAGCAAATGTGAAGTAGATCCTTCCATTATGTCTTCTCTCATGAAAAATATGATAAACAATCAATTACTACTATTACTGGAGCAATCAGCAAAGTAATTAAAGGGTGGCAAAAGCAATGAAAAAGATTATGAATGATGTACAAAATATCGTTCAAGATATGATGCATGGCTTTTATTTTGAACATAACGACAAAGTAAATTACGACGAAACAAATAACATCATTTATGTAAAAGATATCGAGAAAATGAAGCAAAACGTCGCTATTATAAGCGGCGGTGGTAGCGGACATGAACCAGCTGATATTGGCTATGTAGGAAAAGGTATGCTTACGGCGGCAGTAAACGACAATATTTTCACTCCGCCTACAGTAGAACAAATTGTAGCGGCTACTCGACTCATGCCAATAGAGAAAAGTATTTTATTCATCATTAAAAACTTTAAAGATGACGTTGAAAACTTTCTAGCGGCAAAGCAAATTGCCAAAGAAGAAGGAAGACAAATTGACCACATCATCGTAAATGACGACGTTTCAATTGAAGATGATGCTTCTTTTAATAAAAGAAGACGCGGCGTAGCCGGTACTGTATTCGTTCAAAAAATACTTGGTGCGGCCGCTCTTGAAGGACATTCTTTAGAAGAACTAACAGCACTCGGCCGTTCTGTTACCGAAAACTTACACACATTAGGAGTCGCCCTTTCACCTGCAAACGATCCAGTGAAAGGAAAAGCTTCATTCACATTAAACGAAGATGAAGTCTTTTACGGCGTCGGCATTCACGGAGAAAAAGGTTACCGTAAAGAAGCACTATCCTCTTCTGAAATATTAGCGATTGAACTAATGAACAAATTAAAAAGCATTTACCGCTGGAGAAAAGGTGACAACTTCGCCATTCTCATTAATGGACTCGGCGCGACACCATTAATGGAACAATACATTTTCGCAAACGACATTCGCCGTTTATGTGAGCTTGAAGGATTACAAGTTACATTCGTAAAAGTTGGTACCCTCCTAACTTCTTTAGATATGAAAGGTGTTTCACTGAGTTTGCTTAAAGTAGAGGATTTGGATTGGGTGAAGTGGTTGAAGACGGATGCTCGAGTGGGTAGTTGGTAACTAAAATTATGATAATAAAAGCCTTTAACTATAATGAGTTAAAGGCTTTTTGCAAATTGAAATATCGTACGAGCGTTAAAAAAATTCTTAATCACCTCACTGAATGATTACAGGTCTTCCAAATAAAGCTGGATGATAAATTAACATCGCACCTACAAATGAACACACTAAACAAAAAATAGCCTCGTATTTTATGACTAGAGAAGAGTTCGTATCAAACTTTTTTTCCTCTCTTTTAAATATCATTTTAAATAAAACGCTATATAATAAATACCCAATAATCGCCCCGAGGGTGTTCGTAAATAAATCATCAATATCTGTAATTCTATTATTTAACAATTGATTTAACTCAATTGCCAATGAAAAAAAGAATCCTGCACATACGGTGTTTTTCATTTTTCTAAACTGCGGCCAAATAGTCGGCAATAAAAAACCTAACGGCATAAACAGTACAATGTTCAAAAGATACGTAGTACTACCCGCCGTATCAAATAGAGTCAAATTGATTTGATTTACACGAATCCACGTTTCATATCTACTTATATCCCATACAGTCGCGATCTGCGTCACCCTATACACTAACGAAAGGTAGAATAGAAAAACATACACCCATAGAAAATGCCGAATAGATATATTGTTTTTCGCTTTAAAATAAAATCCAATTTGAAACACAATACAAAAAATAATAGTAAAAAAATACGTATACAAATAACTAATCAAAACTCCTGTATGCATGTAGAATCCCCTAACTTTACATTTTCATCTATTATTTTAGAACATAGTTTAAGAACCGGTACTTTGTTCATATATTTAATCTTCTACTTTCTCTTCGAATATCGGGAATATATTAAAAATAAAAAATCCCCACTTCTTCATTTTCAGTCTCCTCCTTGATGTAACTTGTTTATAGGATAGGAAAAACTTTTAAAATAAAGAGTGGGGTAAATATAAAATTTTTCTTAAATTTTCACCTTGTACCTAGGTAAAAGAGCCTAACAATCACATAATACAATTCCACACAAAATAAAATTCTGATAATATAAAATAGACAATCATTTATATATGGATTTTTTTGATATACAAATGATTATCTATTTTAAAGGGGATAAAGAAAATTGGAGCTGATTTTTATTCATGAATAGACAAAATTCTTCTCATAACAAAGGTGATTCCTCAAATAAAATTGCTGCTTTTATTGCAACGCTAGGAGCTCTATTAGTAAGTGTAGAAGTTTTATCTAATTTGTTTATAATTTTTTGGTTAATGATAATAGCAGTAACAAATTTAATAGTTATATTTTATCTTCAAATTAGTGTTTTTAGTTTAGTAACAACAATCCTTTTTGTAATCTTTTACTTTATATACAAAAAGTTATTTGCACATTCTAAATTCGTAGAAACCTTTTCAAAATATAATATGATTATTACAATTATTTCTTTATTACTTTTAAATATGTTATACATATATCAAAAAATGTTTAACGGTGCATTAATTACTCCTGTGGCAATAATTATTACATGGTTAATTTACAAATTTATGTTTAAAAAACATAAAAAATAATCTACCTAAGTAAAAGTAAGCGTCAAATATTCCACACCCACTATTTGTAAATACCCATGAGATAATCTCCTTACATACTACATGTGGAGATTTTTTTATGAAAAGACACCTAATAATAAACTCGCTTTAGAACTATTTAATGAGGCTGAGAAAGAAAGTGATTCTGATCTCCCGAACCAACCTGTTGACACAATCACCTATCGTCGTAAGAAGAAACGCGGCCATGGGGATGAGTCTGTACAGAACCTTCCGGTTGAAATCACAAAAAAGAACAATCTAAGTTCCTATCATTATCTTCGTTATTTGTTTGAAGCGCTATCCAATAACGATTTAAACAATAAAGAAGAAATTGATAAAGTCTTGCCGTGGTCAATGGATTTACCGTCTAGATGTATAGTGCCTAAAAAAAGTGAAGTAAACAAAGTTAGCTTAGGGCAAAAAAGATGAATAAATGTACATCAATAATAGTTCTAATTATAATTAAGATGAAAATATTAATAGTATATGGGGGAATAACAATCAGTGAATAAAAAGGCAACAATTAAAATAGGGGCATTGTTTACAATTTTATTAATTGTATGTGTTTTTTATGGGTATAAGAGTTTAAATAGTTTTTTAGTCTGGAATGAACTCGGTGATATACAGATGATTTCAAGTGAAAAAAAGGTTGCAAATGGTATATATTTTGTAAGGGGAGAGATATATTCTGAACGTGTAACAGGAGATGAAACGCTACTTGCTGATGGGTATGCGGTAGTGAATCGAATTCAAAAGAAAAAAACAACATACTACACACAGACTTCTGCACCAAATCGTTCTTTATGGAGTAACGGTCAAGTAACAGCTTTTTATAATGAACCCATACATATAGGAAATAAAGAATTAAAATTAATAAATAAAGAAAATGTGTCTCTGGAAACTCCCTTTATGGAATTAAATGATCAGAATGTAATTTCAACAAGAATAAATGATATTCAGGCGAATGCTACAAAGTTAGCAGATGGAAAAAAACGTTTTTATTCATTTAGAGCAGTAGAAAATAAAGAAAATGTAGTTGTACTTGGGTCAGTAGATGGAAAAGTAATAAAAGAATTACCTAATAGATACGGGAAATTTGTTTATATTGGACATACTAAGGAGCAAATTATAGATAGCTTAAAGAATGGTAATAACAAAAATTCGATATATTTCGCTGTACTTATTATACTGACTAGTATTAGTGGGTTCGTATTATATATGTATGGGAAAGGAAAATGGACAAAAGATGTTTTTGTTTTTACATTTTTCGGAAGAAAGATAACTTAAAAATGGTTTGATTGTAATCGTTAACAAACCCCCTCAAGTATGTCATTCCATACTTGAGGGGGTTTTAATTTCTAATTAAAGTGTACTAATCTATTCCTTCCCATCTCTCATACTATAATACCCCAAATTAATAATAACCAAGAAATACCCACCCATAATTCCAGATGCAAATGTCCACATGAACTCATGGTGTTCAATTTCATACATAATAATTGCACCGAGTATTGCGGCTGCGAACCGATTCATCATTCCGAGCATCGGTGCTTTTTCTTTTTTTACGATGCTGTCTCCGAACTTTTCAATACGCCTTCCTAAAATCCAGGCGCAGTACATACTAACTAAAAGGCCAATGCTTATCCCTACAAACTGGGCTCGAAAAGGGGTCAGCAACCACCCTACTAACATCACGCCTAGCAAACAATATATTTGTATGTTAAATGATCTTAATGCCATACGAATCATGTTATGCTCCTTTATCTTTTTCATTGTAATTCCGTATCATCAATTCCATTTTTCGGACTTTAAGCTTTCCGATATATCTTTTTTAAAATGAGGGAATTTAATTTTACTCACCATTAAATAAGCAAGTACGCATGTACCAAACGCCACGGAAACTGGATTATTCAGGAGGCATAAAATAAGAAGACAAATTGCTGCGAATGGAATGGGCATGCCGATAAAGGTCGGGAGTTTACTTTGCTGCGTGTTAAATCTTGCAAGCCGAAGCATTCCGCAAATACTGTAAGCGAGCGCACATATCATCCCGATAGATTGCAAATCTTTTAAAGCGACACTATAGGCAAGAATAGATGGCGCCACACCAAAAGTAACTAAATCCGCAAATGAGTCTAACTCTCCGCCAATTTCCGAAACAGAATCCAGTTTCCGAGCAACCATGCCATCAAACAGATCAAATACCATACCTGTAATAATGAACATAACTGCACCATACATATCGTGAACGAAAACAGCGTAAATAGCGAGAAGTCCACATACAAAGTTTGCTATCGTAATCATATTTGGTATGTAACTCATCACATGCTTCCCCTCCTTTTTACTCATTACAATTAAGATCCTTCTGTTTTTCTTCCAATATAATCTTATTTATTTTCGTTAACGTATCCGTCATTTGCTCTAAAGCATTTATATCGATTTTAGAAAAGTATTTCTCAATTAATACATCATCTAACTCAGACAACTGCTCCATATACTTACTACCGTTTGGACCAAGTGTAAGGAAATACTCCCTTTTATTATTAGGATTTACTTGTTTTGAAATCATCTGCTGCTTTTCCAATTTCGATAAAACTTGGCTGACAGCACTTTTCGATATATTAAAAGTAGTCGCAATGTGATTCGCTGTCGTGTTTTCATTTAAATTAATATGAAATAGCATGCTTTCTTGCTGTCCTGTAAGACCGTACTCATCTTTTAACTCCTGAAATAGTAAAATGTAAAATTCATTATAAGCCCGGTTCATTTCATTAATTACTTCTTTATACGTTCTCGTCATAGCACTCTTCCTCCATGCTGTTATTTCGGTTTCTATAGTTAAGTTAACTTAACTATATTATACCGTTATGTTTGTGTAAAGGGAAATCTAGCTCTATACATTCCTATAACACGGAATAAAGTATGCCCTTTGCCTTTTCCACTGCTTTTAATAGATCAAATTCAGAATGATACATCTATCATTCTGAATAAATAAACGTAATAATTACAAAAATCCCATATAGACCCATTACTGGTTAAAATGTTATAATAAAATCACCCTACATAGTTACTCATATTCCGATTGAGGAACTAGCGTCTTATTAAGCAATGCGCATAACTCAAATAAAAAAGACACTTTCAAGTGTCTTTTTTATTTATTTTCATAAGAATTATCTCTTTTATAAACAAAATCTATTCAACAACAAAGGAGACTATCAAATGGAGAATACTGTATCAAGAGAACTACGTAACATACGTATATGCCTTATCATCTTGATTATTGTCATTGCATTTTGGGATCGTGAGAAAACTGTAGAAATCACTGATCATGGTAGTGATCCCATCTTAAACACCAGCAATATGACCCAAGTTGGTGATAATACATTTGCATACAAAGACGAATCTAACCAAATTAAAATATTTAAATTTGACCCGGATACAAATGAAATAAAGCTAATAAAAGAGTTTTATGCTAGCGGATACAAATGAAATAAAGCTAATAAAAGAGTTTTATGCTAGCGAATATTAATTACATACATGGGACAGACGGCACCTCAAGGTGTCTTTTTTTATTTTCAAAAGGACCTGCTCACATTCATGCGTCAAACATAAAGTAAATGGAATCCGTTAAAAAACACGAGTGACCCTTTGTTTTCCCCTCTTATTAAAGGAGGAACTATTATGGGATTTGGTGGTAGTTGCGGCGGAGGCTGCGGTTTTGCTGGAGGATTTGCATTATTAGTTGTATTGTTTATTTTATTAATCATCGTTGGAGCTGCTTGCTTCTGCTAAACAAACTATCGGAAAAGACACTCTTATATGGGTGTCTTTTCTTTATAAACTAAAAAAGTTTGAGAAATGGAGTCTTTAGTCATAATTACGACTAAAGGCTTTTTTCTATATAAAAATTAAAACATAGTAAAAACGAAATACTTACTCAAATTGTTTTTCGCTTTACAAATTATATCCAAAAAGTTGGATAGCTTCTTTTACTACTCATGTTATTAATGAATAAAGCAATAACTACAATAACAAGAGAACCAACTAAAACTGGTGTTACTAAATAACTCCAACTGTATGCTCCTAAAATAACGACAATTGGATCAGCCCCTGCCGGAGGATGCGTTGTTCTCGTTAACATCATAATAGCAATCGACATCCCAACTGCTAAAGCAATTGTCCAATATTCATTCCCGAACAAATGATATATTGATAGACCAATAAAAGTTGAAATCAAATGTCCTCCAATAATATTACGCGGCTGAGATAGCGGTGCATTCCAAACTCCAAACGCTAATACACAACTCGCCCCAAATGGAGCCATTAACAATTCTGTAGAAGTTATACTCGTTAAATATGTTAAGGTGAGAATTGTTAAAAATCCCCCTAATAGTCCTGTCAAAGAGTCCTTTATATTTACTTGTAACGGACTTCTTCCTTTCCCTTTCATTTTTGCAAAATATCGTACACTTATTGGTGGAGCATCTTTCTTCTTAGCTGCTGTTATATTGTTCATCATTCTCCTCCTTTATTTACCAACAATTATATTCCAAACAAACTAACCGGTCAATATTAATTTTAGAGGTTAGTTTAAGGGTGCAGAAAAAAAGAATCAACTCATATAAGTTGATTCCCTAAACTTCTTCACATTTTCGATCCTGAAATTTTGCTACCTTTTTCCGGTTCCCACATATTTTCATAGAACACCATTTTCGTTTTCCGCTTTTATCTATAAATAATAAAACACAATCGGGATTTGAACACCTTTTAAGAGAAATAAGCTCATTTTCTGTTATTAAGGTTAAAGCATCCAATGCAATTATCGATACAAGTACATCCTCAATTTCTCCAACTGGGACAGGTACTAGACACTGTTCAATGACCTTATATGTAAATGGTGCCTTCTCAATTTGTTTTTCCAAATACGTAATAAAATCATTAGAAATTTCGTGCTGATCAGCAATTGCCTCAAACTGTTTTCTCATTACTTCTCTTGCCTCTAATATGCTAGATGTAACTTGATCCATGCGCTCTTGAATTCCTATAAGTGTTTTTTCATTCCAAAAAGGCAGATTAACCTTTATTACATGTAGCCATTCTAATACATCTTCATCCGTTATTAATAAATCATAACGTTGTCCACGCCTAACTAACTCTGTATTCACTAAATCTAATGAGAGATTTCCAGATATAAGCGGGAATTGTTTTGTTTCCTGCATGTACTCATCACCTACTCTTTAAATAATCATATTCCAAATTAATACAGAAGTACAACTTTTTTATAAAATACAAAGTATGAAGATCAAAGCCTTTAGCCATAATTACGACTAAAGGCTTTTTTGTATATAACTAAAAAGGAGCTGACTGTATGGAACATAATAAAAATGGAATGCTTGCTTTAATCGTTTTATTTGTAGGACTCGCATTTTTTGTTATCGGTATGGTTTATCATTTATGGGGAACGGTTTAAAAACAAATAATAATTCATTTAAGAAAAAGTACTCGTATGAGTACTTTTTTTAAGATGTCATGTAAAAACATTCTAAACTTACTTACATGCATACAATCATCAATGATAGTTATATAATTGAGAAGGTTATAAATTATCAATCTATTTTTATATAATTTGGAAAGGAGCTAAAAACTAAAAATGTTAGAAATCATTTTTGTTGCTATATTACTTTTATCTAGCATCACTCCCATCTTTATCGAACGAGGTTTGACGAAAAAAAATGTAGTCATTTTACTGATCAATTATGCATTCTTATTTGCCACCATCATTGTAATTGGCGCAAACTGGCGTATGATCCCCGCCTATTTCTTATTGTTCGTTTTAACATTACAAGTTTTTTTGAAACCCAAAACTACAGCCGTTTCTAAAAAGTTAGTGATGAAAGTTTTAAAAGGTCTAGGAATTATCGTAACGGCTATCGCAATGTTTACATTACCTTTACTTTTTCCAATCATAACACTCCCTGAGCCTACTGGAAAATATACAGTAGGAACGAAAACTTTTCATTTAATTGATACAAATCGAAAAGAAACCACTGTACCAAATAGTCATGGAAATCGTGAGTTAATGATACAAGTATACTATCCTGCCGAAAAAGGATCAGGGAACCCTTCTGCCTATTTTGAGAACATAAACGAGCTGGCTGAACAATTGGCAGTAACAAACGGTGCTCCCTATATCGTAACAACACATTTAGGGCTGACAAAAACACATTGTTATCAAGATGCTAAGCCACTTCAAGATAAAGAGAAATTCCCCCTCCTTTTATTCGGTCATGGGATGGGATTATATGGTCAACAAAATACATTCCAGTTAGAAGAGCTAGCTAGTCAAGGTTATGTAATCATTGCTCTTAACTTCACAGGATATGCAGCAACCACGATTTTCCCTAACGGAAACCGTGTGGACTCAATACCAATTGAATATACACCTACTGCCTTAAATACCATAGTTCAAAACTGGGAACAGGATACTACTTTTGTTTTAAACGAAGTAATAGAAGGTAATTTCGATAAAAGTTTTAAAACGATCGCAGACTTAATTAACTATGACAAAATCGGAATGTTCGGTCACTCTTTTGGCGGAGCAACTTCCGCACAAATGTTAGTAAAGGATGCGCGTATTAAAGCTGCAATTGATATGGATGGCGGATTGTATGGCGATCCACTACCTAAAGACGGTCCTCAAAAACCATTCATGTTGATGAATGCTGAAGCTACGATTCATTTTATGAAAGAGGCTGAGAATCAAAAGATAACCGGAATCCAAAATGAATTATTGGAAATAGTCTATTTAAGAAATAAAACTATTGAAAAACCGGGCGTGTACACAGTGGTAATTCCAAAAACAAACCATACTAGTTTTACAGATTTAGCAGCATTTTCACCTATTATTAACGAACCAGACGAAGATGTAGCCGCAAATTATACACTCATTAATAAACTAGTAACTAGCTTCTTTGATCAAAATTTAAAAGGAATAAACGAAAATCATTTAGAAGAAATTCAGAAGCAATATCCTGAACTTCAGCTCATTAAACACTAATAATCATTCATTTACCTAGTCATGTAGCCCCTCACTATACTTGAGGGGTTTCCGCTTTAAAACAATTATAAAAAAAGGCCCCATCACTGGGGCGCTCAAAAAATAATATAAGTAAATGAATTAAAACAAATAACAGACAACTAAAATATACAACATAAAAATTGTATAATCTATATATATGCAATATTACATGGAAAAATTTCATTATTACATGCTATACTAAAAAAGGAGTCGACAATCGTTATTTTCTTCTTATTTTTAAAGCAATATGGATATATCTTCTTAACACATTTGGATTGTACAAGCAAAAGAAGACATCTTACTAGATGTCTTCTTTTCTTATATTTTTATGAATTTTTTTGAGTTGATGCTCTCCAAGCACGAAAAGATGTTGGGCGTCCAGAATGAGCTCTTTGCTTTGCAGCAGCAACAGCTGGTTTTTCTTCAATAGTCGTTGGTTTTTCTTCCACAATCGCTGATTTTTCTTCAAGAGTATTCACAGCTGTTTGTATTTTTTCCAACTGCTCTTTTAAGGCTTGCTGTTCAATCTTTAAATCCGTAAGTAATCGTAAAATCATTTCAGAATTGGCCATAAAGATCCTCCTTCCCCCAATACACAGAATAAAATACAATATGTCATCAGCTGAATAGCGGTGACAAAAATAATGTCGTCAACTCTTATAAAATTCCAAGTACCTTTATTTTTCAAAAGGACCTGCTCAAGTTTATCCGGAAAAACATAAAGTGAATTAAATCCATTATTAAATGGTCTTTATGGAAGGAGGAGTTAATATGGGCTATGGCGGTACTTGTGGTGGAGGCTGCGGTTTCGGCGGCGGATTCGCTTTACTTGTTGTACTCTTTATTTTATTAATCATCGTTGGGGCTAGCTGTTGGGGCGGCGGATTCGGCTGCTAAAGGAAGGCACTCTTGAGAGTGTCTTTTTTTTACTTATAATAATTAATTTCCCCTCTAGCTGCAATCAATTTACATATATAATTCGTTAATGCCCTATGAACTGATTACTACGTCTCCCTTATATGAATTCCTCTTAAACAACGGGTTTTTAGAGTCATGAATATAATACATTACGTTTAACCTCTGTTGGTATTATTTTCCCAACTTGTAATAGGCAGCACCTTGGATTCAAACAAAAAGAAATAGTATGCTTAAACTGTAAGAGTACACTTATTGTAAAGAAACATTAATTTGGAGTGACCCCTGTCAAGTAGACAGTATTTAAAAAGCGCAACTAAGCAACCTGAGTTCTATATTTATATGGACT
>NZ_JBBBBL010000015.1:0-140314 GCF_037120585.1 Bacillus sp. CCNWLW194
GTTTTTCGACGTACAGTGAATTACAAAAATTATTTATAGTTGCATAATAGTTAGTGAGAAATTTCTCATCTCATTTGATGTTAAGAAACTTTGTAACAGTACCTACAGAGATATATTTCTTAAGTTTTTAACACAACACATAATATACATTATGCGTTGTGTTTCTATTGATATTGCATTTAAACTCGTCGTATAATGTATAGGGGAGTGCTTATTTTTTATAAATTTGTTAACTTATAACTCAGCATATAATATAAGAAGGTGGGAAGATGCTACATAAATATCGTAATTATTTAATTGATAAAGGAAAATCTCAGAATACATTACTATCCTATATCAACGATTTGCAAATTTTCTTTCAAGAAATGAGATTAAATCCTGATAGTTATGTAATAAGTAATGATATTAAAAAATGGATAAGAGATATGTTAAATCCTCGAGAAGGTAAAGCATTGTCCGTAAGTACGATAAATCGTCGTTTAAATACTCTGAGGAGTTATTTTAGTTGGGCTGAAAGAGAACAGTATATTAAAGTAAATCCTATGACAGATATTAAAGATTTAAAAGTAGCAGATGAAGAATATGAAAAGATCATGTGGCTGACAGAGAAAGAGTTTGAAGCCTTATTGGAGCGAATGAGGAAGTATCCTGTAAAGACTAGAGGAGTAAACCCTGAAGAAAAGTATCGGAGAGATAGAGCTATTATTTATATTCTCACTTATGGAGGATTACGTGTGGAAGAGTTATCAAGTTTAAAGATTACAGATATAGATTTAGATTTAAAAAAGATTAGGGTAATTGGAAAGGGGACTAAGGTAAGAACCATACCAATGTCAAACTTTCTTTATAATGAAGTATTGGATTGGCTTCAATTCAGAAATAAGATAGCAAAGGACAAAGAGATAGTTAACCAATCACCATATGTTTTTTATAGTCAAAGATCTGAAAAATTTTCAATCCGTGGAATTCAGGCTATGATTGAAAATTACAGTACATCAGATAAAAAATTAACACCTCATATGTTTAGGCATACTTTTTGTAAATGGATGTTAAAGGCAACCAATAACGATATAGAGAAAGTTCGTCGTTTAGCAGGTCATAGCCATATTTCCACAACAACGAGATATTTAAAGAATTCTTTTGATGAATTGACAGATGCTGTAGAAGCAATGCCAATCTTTTAAATTTACTTACTTATATTATTTAGGAGGGATTCATTTTGAAGGCAGTAATTATAGCAGAGAAACCTTCCGTCGCTAAAAACATTGCTGATGCATTAAAGATTAGAAATAGAAATGATGGGTATTATGAGGGAGATAATTATATTGTCACTTGGGCATTTGGTCATTTGCTTCAATTATATGATGCAAAAGACTATGATGAAAAAATGGCTAAATGGCAAATGGATAACTTTCCTTTTATTCCAGAGAAGTTTCAATATAAAGTAAAAAGCAGTCCGAGAGATAGAGATAAGGCTGATAGTGGTGCGAAAAAACAGCTAAATATAATTCGCTCTTTACTTTTTAGAGAAGATGTTGATGCTATTATTTCAGCATGTGATTATGATCGTGAAGGGCAAGTAATTGGTGATAGTGTCATTTATAATATAAAAGCACCGAAACAAGTCTATCGTCTATTATTGAATGAATGGACACCAGATGAGGTAAACGCAGGGTTAAAACAAATTAGACCAAACTCGGATTTACGTCCGTTGCAAGATGCGGGAGTAAGTAGACAATGGGCAGACTGGGCGATTGGAATAAATTTAACTTCTGTTGCTACACTTAAGTATCAAAAAGGAAAAGGGCAAGCGTTAAATATTGGGCGCGTTTTATTGCCTACCTTGAAAATTATTTATGATCGAGATAAAGAAATCGAAACGTTTGTACCGGAGAACTATTACAAGTTAGTTGCTACATTTAAAACACAAAGGGAAGAAGAATTTGAAGCAACTTATCTGGAGGAGCAAGAGGAGAAGTTTAAAAATAAGGCTACCTTAGATGAAATATATAATATATTGCAACGTTCTTCAGGCGAAGTTATAGATAAACAGGTTGAACAGAAAAGAGAATATCCTCCTTTTCTATTTAATTTATCTAATTTACAAGGATATGTTACAAGTAAATACAAAGGGTGGACATCAGATAAAGTATTAAAAGTAGCTCAGTCTTTATATGAGAAAAAATATATTACTTATCCCCGTACAGGAAGTACAGCTTTAGAAGAAAGTTTAGTTGGACGAGCAGCTAAAGTATTAGAAGCAGTAAAAAAAGGATTACCATACGAAGATGAAATCTCTTTTGTTAAAACAAAACGAGTATTCAATAATGCAAAAGTTGAAAGTCATAGTGCTATCATGCCTACGTATGTGCTTCCTAAATCATTAACAAGTGACGAGCAAATTGTATATACAGCAATCAAGAATCGTTTTATCATGCAATTCATGCCTGTAGCAGAGCATGAGGAAACGCGTATTCAGATTAAAATTAGAGATTCTTCAATAAAAGGCTTATTTATTGCAAAAGGTCGTGTCCAAATTGTTGAAGGATGGCGCAAAGTCGAGAAAATTGAGTCAAAAGATAATATGTTACCATTTGTAGAAGTTAGAGAAGGCCTTGAAATTACAAATGCGGAAGTTACTTCTCATGTTACAAAGCCTCCAAAGCATCACACGGAGAAAACTTTATTACGTGTGATGGAGACTTGTGGGAAAAATTATGATGAAGAAGAAGCTGTGTTAAGTGGTTTTAGCATAGGAACCCCAGCTACCAGAGCAGAAACAATTAAGAAATTGAAAGATATTGGTTATATTTTTTCAAAGGATAAAAGTTTGTTGTGTAGTGATTTGGGGCGAAAGATTGTAGAAACTTTTCCTGTGAAAGAACTATTTGATTTGGAGTTTACGGGTAAATTGGAGAAAGCACTGTCGGATATGGAGAAAAAGATAGTGAGTAGAAGTGTCTTTCTAAACTTTATTTTTGATTTTACAAGAAAATCAGTCGAAATGATTAAAAATGATCAAGATGTTATCTTGCATCATGTTACGCAAGAACCGAAAAAGATAGAGGTTTTAGGGAAGTGTCCAATTTGTTCTAGCGCCATTGTGGAAGGACAAAAAGGTTTTGGATGTTCAGATTGGAAGAATGGGTGCAAGTTTGTTATTTGGAAAAATGATAAATTTTTAGCAACAATGAAGAAAAAGCCAACAAAGACAATGGTTAAAAAGTTGTTGAAAGATGGGGAAACATTAGTTAAAGGTTTAACAAGTAAAAAGGGAAATAAGTTTGATGCGATATTGAGATATGAAAAAAATCCTGAGAATGAATTTTTTAGTTGGAAAATGACATTTGCAGATAATATTTCTCAGAGTAATAAACAGGATGCATAAAATTAGCAGTGTAAATAATTAACTTATCTCTTTATGTGCGGTGCTATTAAAGTTGTTTAATTTTATTTCTAGAAATCCAGTAACCTTCTACCTGTTAATTTGGTAGGAGGTTATTAAAATTGTTGCTGTATTACTTAAAGGAATGACTTTATCATTTTAATGGACAATATGAATTATAATTATAGAGTAGGTTTTATTAAATTTAGAGCATAAATAAACTTTAACTAACAGGTGCTGCTGTCTATATCTTAAGTCTATTAAAGCCAAAGGAACTGTTTTTTGAACTAAAGATGGGGCTTGGTAAAGGAATTTTAACTTTGTTCCAAGTACTACACTCTATTTAGAAAGTAATAGAGTCATTTAAAAGGTAATATAGTTGTAAAAAAAGATGGTGTGACTTGGAATTTTGCACTGTCTTTTATTATTATTATGTATAATAATAATAATAATAAAAGTATTTCGATAGTTATTAAGTATAAATAAAGGTAGTTATTTGAAAGGAGTAATGTTTTGATGAATAAACAGAAAAAATAAAATTTGAGGTGAAAACAATTTGAGCATGCATATCATGCCTTTATAAACTATGATCGCTCAAAGGTAGGAAAGGTGCGTACATAGATAGAATAAATAACCGGAGGTTAGTATGGAGGAATTAGATTTATACTCTGAGTATATAGAAAGAATAGCTAAAATAAAAAAATGGGAATTAATCGATTTAGCTTATTTCTTTAAGGAAGAATTAAAAACTAATAATCAATTGAAAGATTCAATTATTCCAACTAGACAAATTTTAATAAGTGAAGATGATAGAAATGGTGTTTTTTTCTTTTTACAAAACAATATTCTTGAAGGAGATGAATACATACAATTAGTTGTTTCTTCTATAATTCAAGATGTACTATCGATTAGTAAAGAACATCATGCCTATCTATCATTTGAACAATATCATTCAGAACAAACGGTATTTAAGAAATTTCCTGAGTTATTAAATGAATTGCGTGAAAAATCAAACAGAAATAAAGATTTAGAATTAATTAAGTTAAATGTAATTAATTTTAATCCCATGCCTAATCTTCCTAAATATAGAACTTGTAAATATAAAGAGCATTTTTTATTTATAAATGAATATTTAGATAGTAGAATCCCAAGGTATTTGATTGATAAATATGGTACGGAGGATCTGTACATTCGTATAGAACCTTATATGCTAAGTAATGATGCACCACCAATGGCATTAGAAGAAGAGTTTTTAAGACCCCCAAATCCAAAATGGATAGAGAGGTTAAAAATCTATCCTGGGAAACATGAAGGGTGTGAAATATTTCTGCCGGATTTAAATGGTGAGGATATTGCAAAAGATGAGAAGAAAAAGATGCAATATTGGGAATACAACATCAAAAAGATAAGAAGATTAGAAACGAATGCTACTATGAAAAATGAGGGGATTCGGAAACATTTTAGTATGTCTTTAGAAGAGCTATCCGAAGAAAGTTTATCTGAAGGAATACTAGTCGGAAGAATGATTCATCTAGATGCTATAGATTCTTATGATACTTCATTCGATAAAATACGATTAAATCATTTAGATTTAGCAATTAACATTTATAAAAACGAAAAAATTAATGAAAGAAAGGAGAACAGCTTGGCCTCTGGTGGGGTTATAACTGATGCATCTTATAGAACGCACTTAATAAGGGCAGATAATATAATGTTTTCAGATTTATTGGATATAGCAAGATTATTTTTTAAATCTGAAACTATGGTAGAAGAATGGATTGATAAACAATTTGAATTTATGAAAAAATAAATTCAAATTGTTTATCAATGAAGAGTAAGAGCTTGGACTTCTTTATAAAAGTAGTGAATTTTTGATATTTATTAAATTTAAAAAAGACAGAAGTAAGAATAGGTGATTAAATGGATAAACTATATTTTGAAGGCAGAAATTTAAAACCAGGTATCTATAAAATTAGTGGACAAAGCTTTTTGGGGAATTTCGTTAATACTGAGTATAGGAAAAATTTCGAAAAAGCTATAACGGATATTTTTGATTTTGCTTATGAAACTAATGCAGAATACTTGTTTTTCGGTGGCTCGTTTGTAAGTCTTATTGATGAACCAAATGATATTGATTGTCTCATAGTTTATAAAAATAGTAATCTTATTCCTCAAAGGTCTGAAGTTTTGTTAATAGATGATGTAACAGTAGACATTATGTTTGCCTCTTTAGATTACAAAACGGCTGTTGACGCTTACGTACATTTATTTACACATAATCAATACAATAAAGAAAAAGGTGCAATACAAATAATTTTAAACAATACGAATGAGTGTTGGGAAGTTGTACATCCTAATAATGTAGATTATGAGCTAATAAAATTAGCTTATATAAATAGACATGTAAGAGTGCTAAAAGAACCCAAAGGAATAATTGTCACTATCCACGGTTTATTAAGTTCAGGTGTTTGGAACCGAGAGATTGCTCCGATTGTAAGTAACGATGGCTGGATTTTTGCACCGTACTTTTATGAAGAGAATACACCTATGTCACTGCTAGATAAAAAACAAAAAGATAAAGCTATAGATAATTTTAGATCATGGATTTTTGATTTATCGAAAAAGTATGGAAAAGACATCTCTGTAATAGCTCATTCATTTGGTACATATATTTTAACTAGCTACTTAGAAAAATTCGCTGATCCTCCAGTAAAATTTGATGTTATTATTTTAACTGGATCGATAATAAATGAAAAATTTGATTGGGAAAAACATAGAGGCAAGAACGTTGGGAAAGTTTTAAATGAAATAGCGCCTAATGATAACTGGGTATCAAAAATGGGGATAGGTAACCTAGTATTTAATGATCCTTTATTTGGAACTTCAGGGAAAATTGGATTTGCTAATCAATCAAGTATTTTGGAACAATCCTCAAATGAAATCTTTGATCATAATAATGTTATCAAAAAAGATGTTATTGAATATAAATGGTTACCATTTTTAAATGCAAATAGAAATGCTCTTCGTAAAGAATTTATTCTTGAGGCAATAAGGTCAATTGAAGTGATTGAATAAATTAGAGATAGTGAAGTAAGGTATCAAGTCGATAATACTTTTGATGATAGGATTAAATTTTGTAAACTTGTATTAAACATTGTGTAGTGCTTTACGAAAAAAGTCCCTATGGTACAGATGAAAAGTGGGGACTTTTTTTGCTTTTTAATAGACTTAGGAGAATTAATAATTTTTTTACTTATTTAAGAAAAGCACCTGTTAGTTGAACAAACAGTATATTAAAAGGTTTTCACAATCACTGATTTGCTTCTAGTAAGAAACAATAAATTAATATCATTTAAAAGGGTTAAACAAAAAAAATTTGTTCTCATAACCACAATTTTTTAGTTGAATTAAAAATCATATAGAATCATTTAATTGAAAAGGAATAAAATGGTGCAATGTTTTTGCAGACGGTATAACTTTCTTTAAAACGGTACGACTATATTTTAAATCACATCATTTATTTTAAATAAAGTATAAGATTACTATTAGAGAGAATAAAATAGTCAAAATTAGATATCTCTAAATTATTATAATAAAAAAGAGAAAGTATTTGTTTTTTAGGTATTTTGGTGCACTGTTTTACAGTGATATATAAATTGATGAATTTTAGTTAGAATATAGAAGCAATTTGATGTTTAATGATAAACGTACTTATATAAAAAGTATGTAATATTATGTATAAATGAGATGTCTTTACTTTGTACAAGGAGGCTTTACATATAGTATGGAAATTGAAAAGTTGTATCAAGAAAAATTAGATATGTATCCACATCTTAAAAATATACGTGCTAAACTGTGGGCAAGTGAAGGGAAAAGTCGTGTCTCACTTATGGTTGGTGCTGGCTTTAGTTTAAATGCGGAAAAAATTGAAGAATCTATGGAAGGGATGGCTGTTTGGAATGATTTAAAGAGAAGGTTAATACAAGATTTAAGTCATCATAAAGATATTGAAGAAAAAGATGTATTAGAAATTGGACAAATATACGTAAAAGAATATGGTAGATCGAGTTTAGATGAAATTTTGAAAAAAGCCATACCAGATGATAATTATGAGCCCAACGAATTACACAAAAATTTATTAAAGCTTCCTTGGACTGATATTTATACGACAAATTATGACACACTATTAGAACGAGCAAAAAAACATGTATATGAGCGCAATTACCAAGTTGTTTATGACATTAGTGATATTCCTAGCTCCGTTTCACCTCGAATAATCAAGCTTCACGGTAGCTTTCCTGCAAACAGACCGTTTGTTTTTACAGCGAATGATTACAAAGAATATCCAAAGAAATTTAGTCCTTTCGTTAATATGGTTCAACAATCTATCATGGAAACGGTTTTTGTTTTAATAGGTTTTTCCGGTGACGATCCGAATTTTGAAAGATGGACAACATGGGTGTCACAAAACTTAGGAGAACACATGCCAAAAATTTATATGATTGGCTATGGACAAAAAGATCGCAAGTCTAAACTTGCAGAAAAAGGGATTACATTAATTGATTTTGAATGTATTTATCATAAATATGAAAAACCATTTCATCAAATGTTTACAGATGTATTTAAGTTTTTTGAATATCAAGAAAGAGAAGAAAAAATGAAATGGCCTCATCGTACATATAGTGAATTTAATGGGAATATCGAAAATTTAAAGTATAATCGTGAAACATATCCAGGCTGGATAGTTATGCCTGATGAAATCAGAAGGGTACATGCGAAAAGGATTTGTGATTTTGGGAGAGATTTCTTATCCAATATCCAAGAAGAAACACCCGAAAGTGAAATCTTTGCTGATTTAAATGAATTTTTATGGTGTTATGAAAAATTTTCTGTTCCACTGGAGTATAATACACATAAAAAAATTCAAAGTTTAGTTGATAAACAAATGGAAAGTGAAATTGATAAAATACTATATCCATCAATCCTTCGATTACTTAAGGAAGCTAGATTAGATTGTGACCAAAAGAGTTTTGAGAAATACAAAAATATATTAGAAGCTCTATGTTTAGATAAAGAACAACAACATTATTTTACATATGAACAAGTACTTTACCACCTGAATTTTGGTGATATTGAAACCGTAGAAAAATTGATACAGGAATGGAATGTGGATTCAAAAGAAATAGAATGGGGCATTAAGAAAGCGGTAATCATTGCAAGAATAAATGGGGAAGACAAAGCAAAGAAAATGTTTGAAGAATATTTACAAATCATTCGAAGGTTACTATCTATTAAACCGGATGACTATCGTTTGCTTTCATTAGAAAGCATAGCACTCCATAATCGAAACAGAATTACAAGAGAATGGGATTATGGATATGATAGATTAAGATATTTAGCTGGAAAGTATTGTAATGCAAATAAGGAATTTGATCGAACAGTTATATCAATTAAAAAGTATGAATATACCTTTGGGACGAAAAAACAGAGAGGGTTTGATCCAGGAACAAAGAAGTCTACAACTAGCTATGGTGACTATATGAAACAAGAACTTTTAGATTCGTATGCTGTTTTACAGATGCAAGAGAAGTATGCTCTGACAATAAATGATATATCGCAGTATGACTTAGCTCTTAAAAATATTAAGTTATTTCATTCATGCTATTCACAAATTAAAAGAATGGCTCGTGCGACAGTAAAAAAGGTGGATGAAATATTTTCTAGAGAAGACATATATGCATTAGATAATCACAATCTGGATATTTTAGTATGTATACTAAAAAATGTAATTTCTCATAAGAATAAATCAAATATGGATATCGATGTAGCACTAGAAATTTTATCAAGAATTTATCTTGCTTTGTCATTAGAAACACAAAAAGAAATAGATAGCGAAGTATTAAAGTTTTTAGACAGTAAAGAAATCTATTGGGAAATTGATACAATAGTTTTGAAAAAACTTATTAAAAGAATTTTCTATGCTAAAAATAGGGAGCAATCTAAAATTTTTTGTGAAAAGTTGATAAATACTAAAATAAAAGTTCAAAGCTATGCTGATAAATCAATATATCTGAGAAGATTTTTTGAACCTTTATTAGAAATTTTGGATGAAAGAAAGGATATTTTTAATATAAGTGTTTCAGAAGAACAACTAGAACTATTATTTAAGTATCTTAATAATGAAGTGGATTATAGTTTACGAGAAAGTGCTTTAATTAGGCTAACATTTCTTGAATTAACTAGGAGCTTATCTGAAAAATATCGTAGTCAGTTCATATCTAATATTCAAAAGCTGTCAAAAAATAAAAAAAATGGGATTAGTGATTTTATATTTAGTATCACTTTTGATAAAATTGCTTATTCTAATGAATTACCAAGTAAAGAGGCACAAGAGGAGTTTTTGAAAAAAGCCATTCCACGATTTAATGGTAATGGTATAGGTATGGAAAGTTATTTTCAAGAGTTGACAGGGATTTTTATTGATTATATTGGCAGTAAAGAAAAACAAATACCTGAGAGTACAGTATATAAACACTGGTTAGAAAAATTTTATGTCTGGTGGGAAAGTCATAAAGATGGTCTGTTAAAAAATTATGATGCAGAAGATTTGTTTGTAGGGAATCCAGATTATTTAAAAACAGTCATTATTGTTCTTGGAAACAATATATGGGGCACTATACCTAAAGAATATTTAGATGTGAACGATAAAAATAAAGCAATTCAAATTTTTTATGAAATCTATGAGAGACGAGTGGATTTATCGCTTTACTTAATACCGTGTTTGCGAAGGTTAAGTATTAACATTGATTGCTCATTAGTAGACGTTTTAAACGGATTATGGGATAGCGATATTACTAGGGTAAAAGCATCAGTAAAAGTTTTATATGACTATTTAGTATTTATTGATAAAGGTGAAATTGTAGAAGATATTACTGCTATAAAGAAAGAATTGTTTAGTATGATGAAATATGGATCGAGAGAAGTACGAAAAGCGGCGTTCAATTCAATTTACTATATAATGAAAAATACAACGGCTATATTTGATGTCAATGATTATAAGATAATGATTCAATACGCTAATAATTATTTACAGAGATTTAAAGAAGGGCATGTTAAGGTTTCAACAAGAGATGACTTTGAATTAATTGCTAGTTTTGCTAATCTTGTTGCATATATGTGTAAAAGTAAAGTTGAAGTTGTGGGAGACAGTTTTGATGATTGGAAAGATTACATCTGTACTCATCGTTTACCAGAAGTACGAACCCACGCGGATTTGTTTGATGAGATTATAGGTGTTTAACATACTATATCTGTAAGGGTATACAAGAAGTAAGGGAAATATTAATTTTAAATCATGTAACGGTTAGTATAGTTACCGTTACATGATTTAAGAAAATGGATTATTATTTCATTTTAAAAAGATATTTGGAAACATCTTTTTAAAATTTAAACTTACTGCGCTTTCTTTATTATTATTATTGATAGTAAGTAGATTACTTTGAAGTTGGTTTTCTTCTCTATTATCTTTATATACACTTCCAGCTACAATGTCCTCATATTCCCTTAAAGTAATAGTCAGCTCTTTTATTTTGTTTTGTTGTTGTTCATTGTTTGATTTGTATTGTTCAATTTTTTTCCGTGATTGTAATAGATCATCGTAAAGGGATTGAATCACTTCATTGACGTGCTTTAAAGCACCTGACAAAGCCTTTGTATCATTACCATAACGTTCAATTATAAATTCGATATTAGGTAGTGGAAGAGGGGGGGCATCATTCTTTTTACTTAATAAAGGTGTATTTAATCGTTCGATATCTTTACGTTTTCTTCGAGACCATACATGTCTTTTTATTCCCGTTGCATCTTCTAGGTTTGAAAAATTTATTTTCCCAGGTGTTTTTGATACATAATCTAGTAAAATTTTAGTTAATTCCTCATCGGTATATTTTGGTGGTCTTCCTTTTTCTTGTTTATTCAATGTGATGTATTCTCCTTTTATTAGTGATTTATTTATAAAACATAATTATTCAATTGTTTTAGGTAATTTGGCATCTACAATAGCTTTTTGATTTAATAATTGATTTAATTCATTGGCACTTGAAGATAAATTTTCTTGATCAATTAAAGAGTAATTTAATTCTTCTAGATTGTAATTCATGTTTTTAGAAAGAAATGTTAACATGCTAACTTGTTCGTTAATCTTTCTTTTTAATAGCTTCGAATAGTCATTGAGCCAGGCAAGCCCTTCGTCGATTTCATCTGTCTCAGGTGAAAATAGATAATGACTACAATGGCGACAATCTCCAGTACAATTGAAAGGGTATTTGATATCAGTGCAATATCCAAAATCAACGGGCAAAAAGTTATTTGTATTATATATATCTTTATATAGTTTATATTTATTAATAGTGTCTCTAGTATGTTGAGTGAATGATGAATCTGGTAAGGAAGTATTTACGTGCAGTAATCTCCTATGTTTCTCAGTTAAATTATATACCCATGATTCAGTGAAATAGGTAAGATGGCTCCAGTAGCCTTTTTGCTTATCCAAACGTTTATGCCCACCAATAATAGCAATAGTAAGCATGTTAAAGCCTTGTAACATCATGTTGCAAAATGCTAAGTGACGGGTATCCCCAGGAGAAATTTGTTCTATTTGATCATAATTGTACTTCTTTTTTAATATTTCGCGGTAGAACTGATCAATAAGAGAATCAAATTGTCTTAAAGGGAGAAATTCAGTACGCCTTGTACGCTCACTTCCAAAGTGTTCTTTATACATTTCATAGTATTTATAGGTAAATAAATACTGACTATTATTTTCTTTAGGCAAGAAGGATTTAAAGGTTTGAACTAAATCATAGATAACTTTATTAATTTGAAGTGTGTCTGTAATATCGATATCTCTTAGTAAAGTGCCTTTTTCTTTATTTCTAGGAAGTGTAATTTCATATTTATTTGAATTGTTTTTTGGTTGATCTACACAACTCTTTTTAAGTTTTAAGAATTCTGTAGGGCGCATGGGAATAACGGTAGTTATTTTCCACCAAAGCACAATAGGAAAATATTTTTGTAGTTCAAACTCATTTCCCTCAGTCAAAAATTGTTCAATTTTTTCATCAAAATATAGTATATGGCGATAATTGGGTAAATCTCGACTTTTTTGAATATTATTAATGAAAGGAGAACAAATATCAATAAATTTATTTGAATTAGCAATTTCAATGAAAGAAAAAAAGTCTATAGTATATCTGGCTAAATCGTTTCTTTTTCCATAGTTTTGTTTACTTATGTATTCTTCCAAATCAGTAAGGTGATTTAAGTTAAATGCTTTTGATATTTGAATTGATTCTTTTATAGAGTGAATGACATTTTGTATATGATTGACAGAGAAATGCTGATTAATTAAGTGAATTGTATAACACTTTAAAGCGATGTTTAAAGTGCTATACAATTCTATATCAAATAAAATTCCACGACGGTTATAGTCTTTGTCTTTTATGAACCATTTTGTATCATAAAAGGATTCATTTTCAATTATATTAGCGGCTTTCCATTTGTTGAAATTTTGCAGGAATGTTTCTATATCTTCTTTTGAGCCATGAAAACGTGTCGGCTTTATGGAGATTAAGTTAATATAGTTATCTTTATCTAGGAATTTGGTTTTGTTTAGCATTCAATGAGTACCTCACTTAGTAGAAATGTGATAATTTGGATAATCGAAGAGAAAATATTTACTTGTCTCGGTAATGATATTTTCAAGGACTTCGAAGTTAATAAAGGTCTCTATATGGGATTTTCCAAATTCTGAAATAGCTTGATTAATTACATCTAAAATCAAAATAAACCTTATGGTGTCACGGTATCGAATTGTATCAAAGCTAGTGCTTTTTATAGAAGTGTGAATATTTTTTAATTCTTCAACAATGTTAATCAATAAATACATATTGAATACTGCATTAGGGCAGTTCAAACAAGAATCGAAGTTTGGAAAAGAGCAATGTGGATAGGTAATGCATTGTACATGCTTAGTTTTGGAAGGGCTTTCTCCCTTTAAGATTTTAATAATAATCTCTATCACTTGATCTTTTGGAAGTTGTATTAATTTATCAATAATTGGTGTTCTCTCATTTTGATATTTAAGGAGTAGAAATGATATATCTTCCAATTGGGAAGGAGAATATTCATTTTTTAAAACTTGTATAATAGATGTACGATTTTCTAATAAATCATTTTCTGTAACTTTATCCATTGTCAAATCGATGATGAAATTATAAAGCCATCCAAAAGTTCCGCGATTAAATAAGTTAAGTGAGACGTCATCCAAAGTTCCATCACGATTTGTAGACTGAACATAAGCAGTAATTGAATTCATATTTCTATGGTTTCTTAAGTTTTTTGTTAATTCATGAGATATTTCTGAGTGTTTTTCATAGTTAGTTACAGTATAAAAAAAGTGAGTGAGTAGAGAGCGGTTCATAATTAAACTATTAAATTTTGGTAAATTTTTATTTTTATTAAAAAATGTATTAAAACGTGTGTGTGAATTACTATATTTGCTTATCGAGCCGAGTAGACGTTCTTGTTTTTGGGGATTTCTACGATGTAATTCGCAAATTAGCAATGCTGTTGCAGCCGGCATAATCATGTTTTCATTACATAGAAATTGACCTAAAGAACCCGTTTTAGAAATGTGAATATTCTTACATACCATATAATAATAATTTACAATACTTTGAGATTGATTAATTGAAAGTCCACTATCTTTAAGTTGTTCTAAATCGTAAATTTTTAAGCCTTCTATTTCTTCTAAAGGTAAGTTTGGAAGTTCGGTAACTATTGTGGATTTTCTCCATCCGTTAATCATATGCATAATAACAAAAAGCCAAGTTTGGGCATATTGCTTATTATGTTTTGCCATTGAAATATGTAATTCAATGTTATTCACATATGTATAAAACTCAAGAAATGTTTGTTTATCATATATTTCTTTATCTCTTTTAAGCTTTTCATTATATTGAATCTTATAGGTATTTTTAAATATACATTGTACTTTACTACAACAATAGTTCAAAAATTGTATAAAGTTTTGCTTATGGGTAATTGGGATGCTCTTTGTGTTTAAAACTTCTTCGATCTCTTCATCAGTTAATAAGGTGATTCCTGTTCTTAAATTAAGAATAATGTTATTTAGAGCGTTAAATAAAGAGCGTACTTTATCTGTAAAAGAGTCTTCTTGGCCTCTAGTTTGAGAGATTTTTAATAATACAAATTCGGTATATAAATTTACAGTGCTTTTGAGGTCTTCTCTGTAATGTAATGTTGCAATTTTTTTGTTATATAATTCAAGAGCAGTCGTAGAAAAAGTCTTTTTTTTACTTGCTTTAATAGAGTCTATACTATCTTTAGGAATTAAAAATTTAGTATTTGAATTTAATTTGGATGAGTTAGTATCAGAAAAAGAAGAGAACTCCAACTTCTCGTTTTGAATTAATTTGAGAAGTGCTTTTCTTGGCAGCTCTAGTTCTTTAGAAGCTTGCTCTAGGGTTAAAAGATCTTCATTAACTTTTTTAAAGTTTAAAAAAGCGAGTAGATCTTTTTTTGATATAAATGTCTCTCCCTTTAAGTTTTTTTTAGTGAACTTTAAAGTGCCATTTTTAATCATTTGTAGAACTTCTTTTTCTGTACAAGAAAGTTTATGAGCACAATCTTTAATTGAAATGTAATCTTTGAATGTTGCTTCTCTATTTATATAATCTGCTAGTTCTTGTTCCGGTATTAAATATCGTTTTTGAAATTCATTAAAATATGCATTAGGAAATTCACCATTATGAATAAGCGGCAAAATACTACCATTATCTTTATTAAGTTTCTTACAAACGTCTTGAACAGTCATAAATCCTTCAGGTATCTTGAGTATTGATTCGTAATCGGCAATATCTGTTAAAGGTATATAAGCCCGTCTTTTTAAAATAATTCTATTTTGAAAGAAGGTACCATCACGGATATATTTTTTTACAACAGCAGGGTGTTTTGAAATTCGTGCTGCTGTTTCTTCAACAGAGATAAAATTTTCAGGGATTTTATTCTTAGCTTTTAGGTTTTCAATATCTTCTTTTGGAATAAACCATATATTTGTAGAATGCTTAAAAGCATTTGGGAATGTATCTGATTTAATATAGCTTCGAATAGTCTGTGATTTCAAATTTAATTCTTTACTTGCTTGTTCAATTGTAAGATATGAATCATTATCATAGAAAAAGGTGCGACCTTCAACATCTTCCTTTGGGATATAATATCTTTTATCAGAAGGGAATTTAAAAGCATTTGGGAAGAACTCTCTTTTTATAAGGTTACGAACAGCTGGGATAGTTAGATTAAGTTTTTTACTTATGTCTTCTATAGTATAGGAAGAGTTTTTTTTATGTAGTAAATTTGTAAATGAAACTATATCTTTTTTTGAAATATAATATTGTTTACCTTGTTTAATTGAATTTGGAAATGTACCAAGTTTGAGCAGTCTGCGTGTTTTCTCCAAGGGTATATTTAACTTTTGGCTAGCTAAAGACATAGGGTAGTGTGTTTTTGCAATATCATTTTCTTTAAATTTCGCTATATCTTCCTCTGCAATTCGCATCTCTTTTTTTGAAATCCATTTCGCATACAATTCTCCGTTATTAATAAGTTTATATACGATTCCACGGGATAAGGATAATTGTTCGGATGCTTCTTTTACTGTGAAAAACTTCATATTAGTTCTCCTTAAATATTTATTGTAATTTATAGTTTTATTTTGGTATTAATATAAAGTTGATTAAGGTAATGCTCTAAATTGGTTTTCATTCGTTTCGTATTTGACATATACTCAAGTGAACTTGATAGATTATCATCTCCGCGTAAAAAAGCGACATCTTGAGGGTTCTTTGCAACTTCTGCAAGCATGTTGGTAAAAATTCCTCTACCTATATGTGTAGACCAATCGGTATTACTTAGGGCGATGGACGCTATTTTGTCATTTGGGTCCTGGGAATGTTTTAAATAATTAATAAAGGCTTTCTTTGCCTTAGTAAAATAATAACGATAACTAGCGCCAGTCATTGGTAAACCTTTTTTATTAAGGAAAATAGCATTAATATCGGAGTCTTTTACATATTGCTGGTAGTGTAATTTATATAATTGTCTTAGCCAATCCCTAAACCCGAGAATTAATTGATCTCTTGGCTTTTTGACATAACTTGAACCTGATCCATCTTTAATATCAACGCGATTAATACTATTTTTAACATTTAAAAGCAAACCATCTTGACCGTAAGGACCTATGAGTTTAATATCGGACGTTCTAATATTCACCACTTCTCCAACACGTAAACCACCAAATATTTGCATGTAGACCCCTAATGCAATAGGATTTGCTATTTCAAATACAATTTCTAAAAATCTTAAAATATAAATATGCGGTATATCATGTTCAGTGTTAGTTTTTTCTGGTGAAGGGACAATGATGCTTTCAAATTGCGTGCTAATGTAATCTGCAATAGAATTTTTAGAACTAATTAAATGTGCATTACTTGTTGATAGAGTATTGTTTAAATTATTTTTTGAAAGGTAGATGAAAAACTCTTTTATAGTACGCCGATAACTTAGAACAGTTGCTCTAGATTTCCCTTCCAAAGTCAAATTGTTTAAGAAACAAATTGCATGCTCGTAATTTAAATGTTCTAGAGAATATAATTTGTAATTCTTTTGCTTTCTTAGAAGAAAGTTCAAAAATACTGCTAAATTTTGTGTATGTATTTTCATAGTATTGTAGTTTCTATGTTTCCATTTGGAAAATATGAAATCCGTTAGAGGATGAATAATAGCATGCTTAGTCATAGATGTTTTTATAGCTAATGTGGCATGTTTCTTTTGTATAGGTTTTCCTTGTACATTCCTCCCAATACTAATCCATACAGGATACATAATAAACTTTATTCTTTTTGTTATCTCTTCATTAAAAGGAAGAATGTTATTATTTTTATCCATTAATTCTTGTATGAGGAACACCCCTTATAAAGTAGTAGATGACGAATCATTCTCTATGTAAATTATAAATAATATTTTGTATATTGAAAATAATCATTTGATTGTGTGCATAAAAGATTTTAAAAATCTTATTATAGCTATAACTGTAACAATTATTAATGTACAATATATTTAAGCTCATTATTTTTTTTATATGGTACAGAAGCAACTCGTGCAGGTATTATTACGATGCTAAAAGACCGTAAATATATAGATGTGAAAAAAAACCAAGTGTATGCGACTGATAAAGGAAAAGTATTAATTACCGCAATCGGTGACAAAATACTAGCTTCACCAGAAATGACCGCAAAATGGGAGCAGCGCCTTGCGGAAATTGGTGAAGGCACGGCTTCACCAGCTACATTTATGGAACAGACGAAAAAGTTATCAGCTAAAATTATTGAAGATGCGGTTGAAATGTCTGAGAAGTGGGATTTCACCGGATTACATGTTGAATCGATTGAGCGAAAAGGATCGAAATTTACAACGGGTAAAAAGGTTGGTAGCTGTAAAAAATGTGATGGTGATGTAATTGATAAATCAACGTTTTATGGTTGTTCTAATTACAACACGACACAATGTGATTTCACCATCTCGAAGAAGATATTAAGTAAAACAATTTCGCAAAAGAATATGACAAAGCTCTTAAAAGATGAAAAGACCGATTTAATTAAAGGTTTTAAAAAAGGTGAGAAAACGTTTGATGCGAAGTTAGAGTGGAAAGATAATCAGATTAATTTTGTGTTTGAGAATTAAGTTGTTTCAACAAATAAAACAATATGATAGTTAAATTGTACCCTATAGAATAGACGCTTAAAAAAGTCTATTCTATAGGGTATTTTTTTGCATAAGGAGTACTTTTTAGTTTTATTAAAAATAAAATATACAATAAAATATTCTTTATATTTGATAATTATTTATTGTAAAACAATAAATAATGTATTAGAATCAATATCGTACTAAATTAGTGAGGAGCTTTTGATAGAAAAGGTAACAACGCTGTTTTTTTATTAGAGGAGGTAAAACTATGAACAATCACAATTTGATTATTGAAAATATTGACAACCCTCATGAGTTGGAGAAGATGTATAGAAAAGACCCGAAAGCTTTTAAAAAATCATTCTCACAAGCATGGGCTCAAAACCCTGATTCTCAGGTTCTAGGTGCTTGGTATGAAAGGTTACATTTCAAGGAGACGGCAAATACGGAAAAAAAGTCGTTGTTTCAAAAAGGTTTCTTATTCATGGGCATGTTAGCTATTCTGGCTGGGATAAGCACCAGAATCATTTTCTACTTTGTCGAACAAGAAGCAATTGCTCCAATTAACCTGGCTTTTGGTGTAATTCCCTTTATTGTCGCTTATTTTATCTACAATAATACGCCAAAAAAAAGTATTATTTATTCCCTTATAGCATTGTTCCTAATTTCCGGGATATATCTTAATACGTTGCCATTAAATTATAAAGACAGTATTATCCTTGCTTATTTACATCTTCCTATATTCTTATGGGTCTTGGTAGGGCTTGCGTTTACAGGAAATGAATATTCAAAAGGTAGTACAAGATTAGCTTATATTAAATTTAATTTGGAATATGCCCTTCTCTACGCCAGCATGGCAGTTAGCGGAATAATTCTAGCAGTATTCACCATGCGTTTATTTAGCTTTGTTGACTTGGATATAGGAGAATTCTATTTTAGTAATGTTGTTTTATTTGGTGCTGCTGCTCTCGCTATTGTGGCTGCATATTTAGTATCAATGAATCTTAAACTTGCTAAAAATATTACACCATACATATCTAAAATTTTTAGTCCTCTCGTCCTGATTACGTTACTAATCTATCTTATAACGGTTATATGGGTCGGGAAAAATCCTTTCTTGGACCGCAATTTCTTAATGGCCTTCAACGGAATACTCCTTGGCGTATTGGCTGTTACCATATTTTCTATTGTTGAGAGTGACTCAGATGAGAAAAAGAACATTTCAGATTATATAAATTTTGCCTTAATTGTTCTTGCGCTTATTATTGACACTGTGGCTTTGTCAGCCATCATATTCAGACTTTCTTCTTACGGGATTACACCTAATAGACTTGCTGTTTTAGGGGTAAACATACTGATCTGGGCAAATTTAATTTGGATTATGTTTTCCTATATGCGTTTCTTGCAAAACAAATCAGGACCAACAGCTATCCAAGATGCCGTTACGAAGTATTTACCAATTTACGGACTTTGGGCAGCTTTCGTTATATTTACTTTTCCTATAATGTTTAATTAGAAAGACATTGTAAATGTAACGACAAGCTAATTTTCTATCACGTATAAAATCCTTAGAGCCGATAATTATCGTTACTTCTATAAGTTCTCGAAAATAAAAAAACGTCCCAAAGTAGGACGTTTTTTTATTATGTATATTGCTTTTTTTTCTTAATAAGTAATAACACTTGTGACACACAAGCAAGTACTGGTAGTTCTATTAATGGTCCAATAACTAACGCAAGAGCGATAAGTGGTTCGTCTGGAAAAGCTGTTATGGCAATAGCGAGTGCAACAGGCGAGTTTCTTGCTAATGTTGTTAAGTTTAGACTTACTGTATCTTTATAAGATAAACGCATAATACGACCGATAAATTGTCCTAGTACAAAATTAATGATGAAGAACAATAGAACAGGAATGAGTAATAATAAAACGACATTCATATTTTGTAGTAAATATTTCCCTTGTGATGCAAACATCGCTACTATTGCTAAACTTAAAAATACAATTTGGGTAGAGCTGAAAAACGGAATGAGTTTATTCTCAAGTGTTTCAGCTTTTTGCAATTTATTCATAATGAATTTTGTAGCGTGTGCAAGTAAAAATGGTAAGACGATTACGATAATAATACTTTCTACTAAAACAGAAACCGCTACAGTCTTCATGACACCAGCGAATAAAAATAAATAAATTGGAAGGAGTAGTACTTGCAAAATTAAATTTACCGGTAAAATCGCAGTAGAAAGTGCTACATTTCCTTTCGCTATTTCAGTAAAGATTAAGTACCAATCTGTACATGGAGTAACCATTAACATGATAAATCCAATCCAAAGCGCTGGGTGATCCGGAAGAAATAGTGCTCCTAATCCCCAAGCGAGTAAAGGTGTCCATAAAAAGTTAATAGTAAGACTTGTTCCAGCAAATTTTAAGTTGCGAAATCCATTTTTTATTTCTTTCAATGGTATGCTGAGGAATAATCCATATAGCATGAAAAATAAGAAGGGGACAATAAATTGCTCTGAATACATATGTATGAAATTAAATTGCCCGAGTATGATGCCGCATGTAACAGCAAAAAGAATAATAAAAGTTTGAATCTTTTCTATAGTGCTCATGAGTAAAACCTTTCTAAATATGAATTTTCCTTTCTAAGTTTATTATACAAGTAATATAGAGGTATTTGGTGTTCAATTGAGTTTCGGTTAATGTTTTTAATCCGAGATATTATTTTATATTCAAAGTTACTTGACTAAAGTAAGTAGATATATTACAATCACTTACATAAGGTAATTAAATAACAAAAAGTTTTAATTACCTTTACTTAAGGTATCAATTGGAACTTTTTATTAGAATAAGAATTTTTATGATGATGAATAATGAATATGATAAGAAAGTTTAGGTGAAGAAAATGGGATTATTTAGCTCGTTATTTGGTAAAAAAGAAGAAAATACAAAAGTAGAGGGGAATAAAACAATGTCAAAAGTATTATTTGTAAAAGCAAACGATCGTCCAGCGGAGCAAGCAATTAGTTCAAAAATGTATGAAACATTTGTAAGTACTTATAAAGAAGCTAATCCGAATACAGAAATTACAGAGTTAGATTTATTTGCATTAGATCTTCCTTATTACGGAAATGTCGCTATTTCAGGTGGATACAAACGTAGTCAAGGTATGGAGTTAACAGCTGAAGAAGAGAAGGCTGTTGCTACAGTAGATCAATATTTAAATCAGTTTTTAGAAGCTGATAAAGTTGTATTTGCGTTCCCACTATGGAACTTTACAGTACCAGCACCATTAATCACATATATTTCATACTTATCTCAAGCTGGAAAAACATTTAAATATACAGCTAATGGTCCAGAAGGTTTAGCTGGTGGTAAAAAAGTAGTTGTATTAGGTGCACGTGGTTCAGATTACTCTTCAGAACAAATGGCTCCTATGGAAATGGCAGTGAATTACGTAACAACTGTACTTGGATTCTGGGGAATTACAAATCCAGAGACAGTTGTAATTGAAGGACACAATCAATATCCAGATCGCTCACAACAAATTGTTGAAGAAGGTTTAGAGAACGTTAAGAAAGTAGCGGCGAAATTTTAATTAATAGTAAATGTAAAAACCAACATGGATGACCATGTTGGTTTTTTAGTCTATTTCTATGTTAAAAAATGTATATTTATAAAATAAATGAAAAGTTTGAAAATAGTATTGCAAAATATTATATATCAAACTATAATGAGTTCAAGAATAGTTGATAATCGAATTAAATATTCAGAAAATTCAATTAGTTAAAAATGGAAAATGAGATAAGGAAATTTGAATGGGGGTTATATTATGGCGAATAAAGTACCGTTTTCGTTCATAGTAGTTATTGGATTAATGTTATTTGCACTATTTTTTGGAGCAGGAAATTTAATATTCCCGGCAATGCTTGGTCAATCGGCAGGAGAGAATGTGTGGATTGCTAACGCTGGATTTTTAGTAACTGGTGTTGGATTACCGTTACTAGGTGTACTAGCATTTGGTTTTTCAGGTAAAGATGATTTACAGTCATTAGCAAGTCGTGCTCACCCAGTGTTCGGGATTGTGTTTACAACAGTTTTATACTTAGCAATCGGTCCGTTATTTGCAATACCGAGAACAGGAAATGTATCTTATGAAATTGGTCTTAAGCCGTTTATGCCAGAGGGATTAGGTTCTACACCTTTAATTCTTTTCACAATTGTATTCTTTAGCATCACTTGTTTTTTTTCGCTAAATCCCGCGAAAATTGTCGATATTGTTGGAAAAATCTTAACGCCAATTAAATTAACATTCATCGGTATTTTAGTAATCGTTGCTTTTATTCACCCGATTGGAGAAATGCAAGCACCAGTTGAAGCTTATACATCACACGCATTCTTTAAAGGATTCCAAGAAGGATACTTAACGATGGACACGCTTGCATCATTCGTATTCGGAATCATCATCATTAATGCAATTAAAGAAAAAGGTGCGAAAACGAAAACGCAAATTATGGTCGTTTGTGCAAAAGCGACAATCATTGCAGCATCTATTTTAGCAATTATCTATACAGCTCTTTCTTATATGGGTGCTTCAAGTGTTGCAAAGCTTGGACATTTAGAGAACGGCGGAGAAGTATTAGCGAAAGTTTCTAACTACTATTTTGGATCATATGGTGGAGTATTATTAGGATTAATGATTACAGTAGCTTGTTTAACAACTAGTGTAGGACTTGTATCAGCATGTTCTTCATTCTTCCATAAGTTATTCCCAAATGTTCCTTACAAAGCAATTGCAGTCACGCTATGTGTATTTAGTGCAATTGTTGCAAACGTAGGATTAACACAATTAATCGCAGTTTCTGTTCCAGTATTAACAGCAATTTATCCACTAGCAATCGTATTGATTTTCTTAACATTCTTCCATTCATTATTCAAAGGAAGAGCTGAAGTTTATCAAGTGAGCTTAATCGTAACATTTATTATCAGCTTATTTGATGGATTAAGTGCAGCTGGAGTTAACATTGAAGTAGTAAGCCAAGTGTTTACTAAATTCCTTCCGATGCAGGAAGTAGGATTAGGCTGGATCTTCCCAGCGATTATCGGTGGATTTATCGGATATGGCATTAGCGTTTTAAAACCAAAAAATCAAATTCAACCAGCAGCAAATACGAATAAGAAAATAGGTTAAGTAAAAAAGTTATAGAACTTGTTTCTATAGCTTTTTTTGTTACTATTAATAATGAAAGAAAATAAAGTAGTAGGGGAAATAAAATGAAAAAAACAATTGATCATATAGGAATCGCAGTTCGAGATATAGATAGTACGATACGTTTTTATGAAAAGGTATTGTTAGGGACATTAATAGATCGTTACGTAAGTGAAGCACCGGGTGTGGAAAGTGAAGTAGCTATTCTTGAAGTGGATGGAGATAGAATTGAATTACTTGCGCCGACAAATAACACTACTTCACCAATTGCCCGATTTATAAAACAAAAAGGTAAAGGTGTACATCACGTTGCGTATCGTGTAGATGATTTAGATATAGCTTTAGAAGAATTAAAAGAACAAGGAATTCGAACGTTAGAGCATACACTTCGAATTAATAAACACGGCAGAAGATTAATCTATCTTAACCCAGCGGATACAGAGGGAACAATCATAGAGTATTGTGATTATCCGGAAGAGAAATAGAAGAAAGATATTTTTAAAAAGGTGTTACATAATAACGTAATACCTTTTTATTTATGTATTTCACACTTTCTTCACAAATGATTCACGATAACTTTTCTTCTTCAGGAACTTACGTAAATATATTTTATGATATAATAACAATCGGCCTTAAAAATGTAAGTAGTATCTATGAAGGTAGTTACTATTATATTAGAAGTTTAGAGGTGAGAGAGAAATAAAGAGTTATACTGTATAGAAGTTTATATTTAATCAAGTTAATATTTCGCCGATGGATTGAATTTGGAAGTAGATGTAATAAAAGTATAGCAATGAGGAAGAAAGAAGTGAAATGATTGTGAAAGTAATGAGAAGGTTAGGGGCATGGCTATTACTTGCGTGTGTGCTTATCATATTAATACCGAAAAGTGCATCTGCTCATGCGTACGTTGTGAAATCAAACCCTGCTGAAAATGAAACATTGAAGAAAGCACCATCTATTGTGAAAATCGAATTCGATGAGGACATACAAGTTTCAAGTTTTAATATATTGTACGTGAGAGATACATCAGGTAAAAGGGTCGATTTAAAAGATGCTCATATTGATAAAAAAAATAAAAAGCTATTAGAAGCTGGATTAAAAGAGAATCTCAAAAAAGGTCTCTACTCTATTCAGTGGAAAGTGATTTCAGCTGATGGACATCCAATTCAAGGAGTTATTCCATTCCGTATTGGATTAGCTGAAGTGGGAGCAGACGATGTACAAGTAGAAGAGATGGGGTATGTCCCGCAAATTGATATGATTATGGAACGTGGAATTTTATATACAAGTTTCTCACTATTTATAGGAGTTCTATTCTTTAATCTTATTATGTATAAAGGGAACGTAATAGAAGTTCAATTAAGAAGTAAAAAAATAATATGGATTTCATTAATTGGTATATTCGTTAGTTTATTATTCAATCTACCACTGCAAGCGAAAATAAATGCTGATGTTTCATGGCTAGAAGCATTCAATCCTTTATTATTAAAAGAAACGTTACAGCTTTCTGTTTTTGGTTATGTATGGATTACTCAAATGGCTCTTATAAGTGTACTTATAATCGCTTCGTATTTTGCGATGAAGCGTGAGAAGCTTTCGTCGTTTAAAGTATGGAGCATTCCATTGCTATTGTTTATCGGGATACTTGTTATGAAAGCCTTTAATAGTCACGCATATGGTTTAAAGTTTAAAGATATTGCTGTCGTTATGGATTTTCTACATTTATTCGCAGCTTCATTATGGGTGGGTGGTTTATCATCTATTATTCTTCTTTTACGTAAAGAGGATAACAAGTGGAATATGTATTGGGATATGATTAAGCGTTTTTCACCGTGGGCAACAGGTGCTGTCATCGTGATTTTAATAACAGGTCTTTTTAACAGTACATTTTTTATTCCAACAATCCACTCGTTATTTGATACAAAGTATGGATTAGCTTTATTAGTAAAGATACTTTTATTCATTTTCATGGGGATATTGGGAATTGTTCATTATGTGAAAGGGAAAATGAGAGCGGAGCAAGGATTAGGCGCTACGTTGAAAGTAGAGTTTATCATTGGAATTATCATTTTTGTAATCGTAGCTTTTATGACAAACGTACAAACACCACCGATGCCTCCTACTGGACCTTTTACAGAGAGTAAACAAGTAGATAATGGATATGAAATTACGCTAAATGTGAGTCCTAATAAGGTAGGACAGAATACATTTCATGTTACTGTGAAGGATGAGAATGGCCAACCTGTTACTGATATGGAGCAAATTACACTAACGACTCAATCGTTAGATATGAATATGGGAAAAGGATCATTTAAAGTTTCGGCAGTTTCACCGGGAGAATATGAAGCAGAAGGTATGTATATTAACATGACAGGTAACTGGAATATACAAGTACACGGATTAACAAAATCGCTTGATAGCTTTGATACAGATTATAAATTTATTGTAGGTGGCAGATAAAGTGAAACTTTAATCAGTGGGGGGTATCCCCCACTGATTATTAGCCCGCCCCAATTGTGCTTTTACGGGCAGTTGATCCCCGCCTAACTTCTTTGCCTTCGCTGAATTTTGAAATAGGGGTCATACTGCCCGGCGAATAGCGGGGTAAAGAGGCATTATAGATAAAAGGGAGTAAATAGAAAATGAAACGTATAAAAAAATTAGGAACAATAATGATCGCAACAATAATTGCAATGGGAATGTTTTCGTTACCTGTTAGTGCGCACGTAACTGTGAAGCCAGCAACTTCTGACATTGGCTCTTGGGAGACTTACACGATAAAAGTACCAGTTGAAAAGAATATAGCAACAACAAAAGTTACACTGAAAATACCGTCTGGTGTGGAATTCCAACAGTATGAACCAGTGCCAGGATGGAAAGTGGAAGAGCAAAAAGATAATGCTGGAAAAGTGAAAACTGTAGTATGGGAAGCAACAGGAGAAGGAATTTCACCTGGTCAGTTCCAGCGATTTACTTTCGTCGCTAAAAATCCGGATAAAGAACAAAAAATAGCTTGGGATGCATATCAACAATATAAAGACGGAGAAATTGTTGAATGGACAGGCGATGAAAAAGCTGAAAAACCGCATTCACTTACTACAATTGCAAAAGGTACGTCATTAACAGGAGAACATGGTGAAGTGTCTAGTGTAGAAAAGAATGAAGGTACTAGTAATGTACAAGTAATAGCAATTGTTTTATCTATTTTGGCGATTGTATCGTCGGTAGGTACGTGTGTTTTTGTAGTACGTCGTAAAAAATAAGTAACATTGAAAGGTCTCATTGAAAGTAATGAGACCTTTTTTATTAGTTTTAGGGATTAGTAAAATGAGGATAGCAACATTGTTGTAGTCACTATATAACAAAATTTATTGATACGTGGAAATCAATTGATGGTCATTACGTCTTCCGGCACGGAATCATGTTCTAGCCAGTTTTCAATTAAAGTATTAAATAACTTAGGGTCCGCTAAAGAAATTCCATGACCGATTTTAGAAATAATAACACCTGTGCAATTGGGATTACTTTCAAGGATTTCAGTCAACGAGTCTTTCATGATTCTTTTTTCGTTTTCTCCAACAGTTACTAATATATTACCATTAGCATTCTCAAAGTTTTTTGGTATTGTAAACGACATGTTTTCTTTTAGCATCCTTATGAAGGTATTTTTACTTATTTGACAACTGTCATGATAATAGTGGTCAAAGTATTCTTTATCTATGTATATTGATTTGGCTTGTATTTTCGAAAACGTCCTACTCTTTATAAGAGGGTAGGTTAGCCCAATAGATTTTATAAATGTGCTAGCAAAAGGAATGGATTTGACTAAGGCACTGTTTATCATAGCATATTGGATTAAGTCAGGTTTCATGCTAAGCATCGCAATTAACACTTGAGCACCTAATGAAAACCCAATTGCTATAATAGTTTTACCTTGTCCTTTTTCTTCAATTAGTTCAATGATTTTTTTAGCACTAAAATGTATTGAGAAATGATCTTTATTTCTGTTTTTTCCTTGATCAGGTAAATCAGGAACAAGGCAGTGAAAGTTAGTAAAATGTTTAATTTGTTTGTCCCACATCCATCCACTGACTCCGCCCCCATGAATAAAAACCATAAGTGGAGAACTTGTATCTCCAAATTCTTTATAGTGTAAAACCATATAACTCCCCCCTTATAATTGGAATTGTAAATCCACCCATCTGTACTAGAGATAATATTTTTGCTACTTAATTATCATCATACAATAAAAAATTTTCATCTGTTAAAATTCTAAGTGACTTTACTCATGAAATGATAAGAAAGAGCCTACAAACAGTAGGCTCTTTCTTATGTTTATTTATTTCACTTCAACCCGCTGTCCTACAGTAAGTGTTTTCGGCTTTATATTTACGAAACAAATACTCACTACAATAAATAATAGTCCGATGAATAGGCTAATAGTAATGGCCTCATGTAAGAAAATTGAACTTACAATTATAGCGATTAGAGGAATGAGAAATGTATAAGCCCCAACTTTACTTGCTTCACCAGCTCCAACGAGTGTGAAGTATGCAAGCCACCCCATTGCAATAACAAAGAATGAAATAAATAGTAGTACACTAACAAATGGCATACTCCAAGCGATACTAGACCAACTTTCAAATTCTGAGCCAAATCCGACTAAACAAAGACCGCCGATCAGAAGCTGAAGTGTTACCATCCAAATGGCATTCACACGGTGACCAGTTTTCTTAATAAATACTGTTCCAAGTGCCCAGCCAATAGCACATCCTAATGCAAGAAGGATTCCAATGACAGAAATATGTCCAGTTAAACTACTAGAGCTAATAACTCCTACACCAATAAATCCGAGTACAAGCCCGAAAATTTTTAAACCGTACATTGATTCTTCAAGCCATATCCACGAGAAAATACCAAGTAAAACAGGTTGTAGAAATACGATGGCGGAAAATAGACCAGCAGGCATATATTGAAGACCAACAGTTTGTAACCCGTAAAATATAATGATGTTAAGTAAAGAAGAAATAACGTATAAATGCCAAGTTTCTTTTAAATGTAATTCTTTATATTTTGGTAGAGCGAAAAGGAGTAAAATGAATCCTCCAATTAAAGTTCGAATGCCTGCAAATAAAACGGGTGGTGTATAATGCAGGGCAAACTTAGATAAAGGCCAATTGATTCCCCACATAAAAACGAGGAAGGTAAGGATTATGGCCGTCTTAGTTCGAGAAAGCTGTGTCACTGTAAGACCTCCTTGATGTTATTCATTTCATTATGATATGATATCGGCTGTGATAAATAAAATGAATCTTTTTTATGAGGAGTATAAGTGATTAGTTATGACCATTACACAACTTCAAGTGTTAATAAAAACTGTTGAGTTAGGTAGTTTTACGAAGGCTGCCAGAGTGTTAAATATGACGCAGCCCGCGGTTAGCCATGCGATTTCAAGTATTGAGTTAGAATTAGGGGTTACGATTCTTATACGGGATAAACGAAAAGGGCTAATCGTTACCGATGTTGGAAATAGAATTCTTGTACATATTAGAGAAATTTTGAACGGTGTTGAGAAGATTGAACAAGAAGTTGCGATGGAGAAGGGGCACGAAGTTGGGACGATTCGAATTGGGAGTTTTCCGAGTGCTTCTGCCCATTTTTTACCCAAAATGATAAACCTTTTTAAGGAGAAGTATCCGAACTTAGAAGTCGTTCTTTGTGAAGGAACAATTAAAGAAGTTGAAGATTGGTTAGTATCGAGAGTTGTTGATATAGGAATTGTTATTTTGCCTAATAAAGATATGGAGATTGTCCCATTAACAAAGGGGAAAATGGTTGTTATCTTAAGAGAGGATCATCCTCTTTGTAAGAAGGACTCTATTGCAATTAATGATTTAGAGAATGAACCGATCATATTATGTAAGGGCGGATATGAACCACCCATTATCGATATGTTTAAACAAGCCAACGTACCACTTCGAGCTGAGTATATAATTTCGACAGTTACTACAGCTTTAAATATGATTCAAGAAGGATTAGGCATTGCAATATTAGCTGAATTATCTTTAACGAATTTACCCAAAAATGTGCAAACAAGAGAATTGGAACCACAAGTATGGAGAGAAATTGCTTTAGCTGTTCCTTCATTAAAGGATTCTTCAATCGCTGTGCAGCTATTTATTGAAGAATTTCAAGCGCTATTTGCAGAATAAAAAGAGGTGTCTCATATATCATAATGGGACACTTTTTAATTTGTTTATAAAAAATCTATGAAAAGGATTGACTTATCTTCTTGTTGTAACTATAATGATTACATCGAGGTGGTGATCATGATGAAAATTAGTAGCCGCTTTTCTATAGCTGTTCATATTTTATCTATTTTGAAAAACAATCCATCTTCAGTTTGTACTTCAGACTATATAGCTGAAAGTGTAAATACGAATCCAGTAGTCATTCGTAAAATTATGTCGTACTTGAAGCAAGTTGGTTTTGTTTACGTAAACCGAGGTCCAGGTGGCGCAGGGTTATTAAAGGATTTACATGAAATCACGTTGTTAGATGTGTATCATGCGGTAAATGTAGTGGAAGAGGATAAATTATTTCATATTCATGAGCAACCAAATCCAGATTGTCCAATTGGAGCAAATATTCAAGCTGTATTAGAAGTTATATTAATACAAGCGCAATCCGCGATGGAAGAAGTTTTGAGAAATATTACGATGGAGCAGCTGTTTGAAACTTTGCAAGAAAAAATGAATGCTTAAATAATATTTATATTTTTTTAATATAAATGTAACCTATACGGTTACAACTATAAAGGTAAGGTGTAAAAGTTATGACTGTAAAAATGAAAGTATACTCAGATTTTATATGTCCATTTTGTTTTTTAGCAAAAGGTCCATTAGATGAAGTAGCGAAAGAGAAAGATGTAGAAATTGAATGGATGCCATTTGAGTTGCGCCCAAGTCCCTATTCAAAAATAGATCCATGGAATGAGCCAGAAAAATTAGGTTCATGGGATGCTTTCATTCTTCCAACTGCGAAGAAATTAGGAATCGATATGCGTTTGCCACGTGTTTCTCCGCATCCATATACACATTTAGCTTTTGAAGGGTGTCAATTTGCGAAAGAACGTGGACTAGGAAATGAATATCATCACCGCGTATTCACAGCATTTTTCCAAGAAGAGCAAAACATTGAAGATATTGATGTGTTAACAAAATTAGCAGTAGAAGTAGGACTTCCTGAAGCTGAATTTAAAGATGCTTTAGTAACTCGCAAATATAAAGAAAAGCATCAAGAAGCAATACAGCATGCATATGATGAAGCGAATATTATGGCTGTTCCAACTGTCATGATTGGGGATGAAGTCATTCAAGGTCTTGCTAGTAAAGAAACGTTACAAAGAGTTATTGATAAAGAAATTGAAAAGGATAAAACAAATTCATTTGAAGGCATGCAATGTAGTACAGATGGATATTGCTAATTCGCTTGTTATGAAATAACAAAATAAATAATAAAACAAATATTTGGAGGAATTATTATGTCAGCAACTACAACAAACTTAAAAGAAGCAATCGTGAACCGTCGTTCCATTCGTAAAGTAACAAAAAATGATGCAATTACGAAAGAAAGAATTGAAGAAGTATTAAAAACAGCTTTACACGCACCAACATCTTTCAATATGCAAAGTGGTCGTATGGTTGTATTAATGGATGGAGAGCATGAAAAGTTTTGGGATATTGTTAAAGAAACACTAAGAGCCCGCGTACCAGCAGAAAACTTTGAAGCGACTGTAGAGAGATTAAAAGGTTTCCATGCAGGTGTTGGGACTGTGTTATTCTTTGAAGATCAAGCTACTGTAGAAAAAATGCAAGAAAATGCACCATTATATAAAGATCAGTTCCCATTCTGGTCTCATCAAGGAAATGCGATGTTACAACATACTGTGTGGATGCTATTATCTGCTGAAGGAATTGGGGCGTCATTACAACATTACAACCCAATCGTAGATACTGAAGTGAAAGAAACTTGGAACATTCCGGCAGAGTGGAGCTTAGTAGGACAAATGCCATTTGGTGAACCAAACGAACAACCAGGAGAAAGAACGTTCTTGCCTACTGAAGATGTAGTGAGATTTTATTAAGAAATACAATATGTAACGAGAAGGAAGCTGTGCTTAAAAACAGCTTCCTTTTTTGTAGTGGTGTTAATTTATGCGCATTTAGGGAAGAAATATAAGAAATAATCCGGTGAGAAGGGAATTAGAAAAATGAATGATGAGAAAAAATATACAGTGGTAGGTACTGATGTTGAGGAAGTAAAGCGTTTAAATAAAAATGCAGGGTTAACGTATAATCAAGTGAAAGAAATGTTAGCGAAGCAAATGCAAAAAAAGAAGTAATTAGATTGAAATCTTTCATTTTTTCATTTAGCATTTTGATTGGAGAGAGTTAAGTAAAAGGTAACTCTCTTTTTCGTATAGCTAAGCATCTTATAGAGTGGAGGAAGCAACATGAAGAAATGGGTAAAGGTAACGCTGTCTATCGCTGGAGGCATTGTCTTATTAGTGTGTGCCGGCGGATATTACGTGTATAAAAATTTTTTTCCAAAGGAACCTGAGCGTATTGTATATGATAAAGAAAGAGTGTTGAAACCGATACATAATCAGCTTAAAGGAATCAATATAGAAAATGTAAAGATAAAAGAAAAAGAAGTCGTAAATGCGACTGTAGATGAGCTTCAAAAAATGATTGATGATGGAAAGTTGTCATATGAAGAATTAACGAGTATTTATCTCTTTAGAATACAAGAACATGATCAAAATGGAATATCATTAAATTCTGTTACAGAGATAAACCCTAATGCGATGGAAGAAGCAAGAAAGTTAGATCAAGAGCGAGGTAGAAACAAAAAGTCGAATTTATATGGTATTCCTGTCGTTGTAAAAGATAATGTACAGACGGAAAAAGTGATGCCGACTAGTGCAGGAACGTATGTATTAAAAGATTGGATTGCAGATGAGGATGCGACGATTGTGAAGAAGTTGAAAGAAGAAGGTGCTTTTGTTTTAGGAAAAGCGAATATGTCTGAATGGGCAAATTATTTATCCTTTACAATGCCTAGCGGATATAGCGGGAAAAAAGGACAAAATTTGAATCCGTACGGTCCGATTACGTTTGATACATCAGGATCAAGCTCTGGATCTGCTACAGTAGTTGCGGCAGATTTTGCGCCGCTTGCAATCGGGACAGAAACGACTGGATCAATTGTAGCACCAGCGACGCAGCAATCAGTAGTTGGATTACGTCCATCACTAGGTATGGTGAGTAGATCAGGCATTATTCCGTTAGCTGAAACGCTTGATACAGCAGGGCCGATGGCAAGAACGGTAAAGGATGCGGCAACGTTATTTAACGCAATGGTAAGTTATGATGAAAAAGATACTATGACAGAAAAAATGAAAGAAAAAGAAAGAATTGATTATACGAAGGATTTATCAATAGATGGATTGAAAGGGAAAAAAATAGGGGTTCTTTTTTCAATAGATCAACAAGATGAGAATAGAAAGAAAGTAGCAGAAAAGATTAGAAAAGACCTTCAAGATGCAGGTGCGATATTGACTGATGATATTCAGTTAAACAGCGAGGGTGTAGATAATCTGCAAACATTAGAATATGAATTCAAACATAATGTTAACGATTATTTTTCACAGCAAAAAAATGTACCGGTAAAATCGTTAGAAGAGATTATAGCGTTTAATAAAAAGGATAGTAATAGACGAATAAAATATGGACAAACATTAATTGAGGCGTCTGAAAAATCTGTTATAACGAAAGATGAGTTTGAAAAAGTAGTGCAAACGAGTCAAGAAAATGCAAGAAAAGAGCTAGATAGATATTTAGTAGAAAAAGGTTTGGATGCTTTAGTTATGATTAACAACGATGAAGTTCTTCTATCAGCTGTAGCTGGCTATCCAGAATTAGCGGTGTCAGCAGGATATGATAACAATGGAGAGCCAGTAGGTGCAGTGTTTGTCGGGAAGCAATTCGGTGAGAAGGAACTGTTCAATATTGGTTATGCGTATGAACAGCAGTCTAAAAATAGAAAACCACCTGAATTGTAAAAGGGTAAACGAAAAAAAGAGCTCCATTGAAGTAAGTAGGTGGCTAATGTAAATAGAATCTAACAATATAAAAAGAAAAAAAGGATTCTTTCTAATTAGTAAGAAAGATTGTCTATAGAAGTTCATAAAATGTAATATATTCAATTTCCATCCACTGAAGGGGGAGGTTAAATCTTAATGAATGAAGTGAAAAATTTCTTTCGAAGTAGAGGGTTTCAACGGTTTCTCGTTTTAATAATAGTAGCGTTAGTATTATATGGATTAAAAAGTATGATCAATTTAATATTAATTACGTTTATACTGACATTTTTAATGGATCGTTTTCAACGTTTTATTTCAAAGAAATTGAAAGTGAATCGGAAAATTGTTATCGCCTGTTTGTATATCATATTAGTTTCCTTTATTGGCACGACATTGTATAAATATTTACCTGTGTTAACGATACAAATTTCACAATTGATTTATCAATTTAAATTGTTTTTTCAAAACCCACCTGATAATGAAATCATTAAATATGCACTTTCGACAATTAACGGAATGGAAGTATCAAAATATATAGAACAAGGTGTAGATGTCATATATCAATCGATTGCAAATATAGGAAAAGTCAGTTTGCAAATATTACTCTCACTTATTTTAAGTTTATTTTTCTTGTTAGAAAAAGAACGCATAATATCATTTACTTCGAAATTTAAAGATAGTAGTCTGAAGGTTTTTTATGAGGAGATTGCATATTTTGGTGAAAGGTTTGCAAGATCGTTCGGTAAAGTAATTGAAGCGCAGTTTTTAATTGCAGTTGTAAATTGTATTCTTACTGTCATTGCATTAATTGTTTTAGGATTTCCGCAGCTTCTCGTATTAGCTGTCATGATTTTCTTACTTGGATTAATCCCTGTTGCCGGGGTAATCATTTCCTTGTTTCCACTTTGTATTATTGCATATAACGTAGGCGGAGTTATGTACGTTGTATACATACTTGTGTTCATTACAGTAATCCATGCTCTTGAAAGTTATTTTTTAAACCCGAAGTTTATGTCTGCGAAAACGAATTTACCAATCTTTTATACATTTATGATTCTCATCTTTTCAGAACATTTCCTCGGAATCTGGGGGCTTATTATCGGGATACCAATCTTCATCTTTTTCTTAGATGTACTTGATGTAAATAATGAGGAATCGATTAAAAAATAGAAAATAAACAAAAAAGCAATCCAAAATAAATTGGATTGCTTTTTATTATGCATATTAAAGAACTGGAGCCATTGTTTCTTTCAGCACTTGAACAGAGTGATCGAATTTTAATTCTTCTTCTTCGCTTAATTCTACTTCTAAAATTTCACGAACACCGCTGCGATTTAATACAGCAGGTACACCGATATACACATCTTTTTGACCGTATTGACCTTCCAAATATGCTGAGACAGTTAATACACTATTTTCGTCGTTTAAAATCGCTTTAGTAACACGTAAAAGTGACATACCAATACCATAGTAAGTTGCGCCTTTTCGCTCGATAATATGGTAAGCTGCATCACGAACGTTTATGAAGATTTTGTCTAAATCTTCTTGTGTGTATGTGTTGTCTTTATCAAGAAGCGTTTGTAGTTTTTGAATACCAACTGATACGTGACTCCAAACAGGAAGTTCGGTATCACCATGTTCACCGATTATATAAGCATGAATGTTGTGTGGACCAATATTGAAGTACTCACCTAACATATAGCGGAAACGAGCAGAATCAAGTGTTGTACCAGAACCAATTACGCGTTCTTTCGGTAAACCAGATTCTTTCCAAGTTACGTAAGTTAAAATATCGACAGGGTTAGTTGCGATTAAGAAAATACCATCAAATCCGCTATCCATAATGCTACGAACGATTTGTTTGAAGATTTTCGCGTTTTTCTCAACTAAATCTAAACGTGTTTCGCCTGGTTTTTGTGGTAATCCAGCCGTAATGACTACAAGATCAGCATCTTTACAATCTTCGTAGCTGCCTTTCCATACTCTAGTTGGAGCTGGAGCAAATGGAACTGCATGACTTAAATCCATTGCTTCTCCTTCAGCTTTTGCCTCGTTTACATCAACTAAAACAAATTCTTCAGCTACAGCTTGGTTAATCATGCAGTAAGCATAACTACATCCAACTGCTCCTGTTCCTACTAATACAACACGGTTAATACCTTTTTTCATTTCAAAATTCCTCGCAATTTCATTGATTTTATTATGTAAGATAATACGTCTTACTTCTATAGATTTATATCTAGTTTATTACATTTTATAAAAGATATTCAAGTATTTGAAAATGTATCCGTGCAATTTCTTGCATAAAACATAGGAAGTAAGTTAACCGAATATAATGCAATAAAATCCTTTATTGAAGGGGAAAAGGCCATGATGCAGCCATTAACGATGGAAAGAATGCTTCATATTATTAATGTGGGGCTCGTTAAAACGAAGAATCCAAAGCAGATTATTATTGTTGGTGCAGGAATTTCAGGATTAGTTGCAGCATCGTTATTGAAAGAAGCAGGGCATAAAGTAACAATTTTAGAAGCGAATAATCGAATAGGCGGAAGAATATATACGATCCGTGAACCGTTTAGCAGAGGTTTATATTTTAATGCAGGACCAATGCGAATTCCTGATACACACAAGTTAACTTTAGCTTACATTCGTAAATTCAAATTACCGTTAAATCTTTTTATAAATAAAACCGCTTCAGATATTATTTATACGAATAATATTAAAACGAGATTAAGCATATTCGAAAAAAATCCAAGTATACTTGGATATCCTATTTTAGAGAGCGAAAAAGGTAAAACGGCAGAAGAGTTAATGTTAGAGGTATTAGAACCGATTCTAAATTATATTAAGAAAGATCCTAATAAGAATTGGAGTATTGTTGAGAAAAAGTATAAAGCATATTCGCTCGGCACATTTTTAACTGAATATTATTCAGACGGTGCAATAGATATGATTGGTGTACTTCTTGATATGGAAGCGTATATGGGAATGTCTTTAATTGAAGTATTACGAGAAATGGTCTTCTTTACTTCAACGACGAAATATTATGAGATAACGGGCGGGATAGATGCATTACCAAAAGCATTTTTATCGCAGTTAAATGAGAATATATTTATGCGGTATAAGGTTGAAAAAATTATACAAGAAAATAGCAAAGTGATGATGCAAGTAAACCATGAACAAACTATTGAGAGATTTATGGTTACAGGTGATGTTGCAATTGTTACGATCCCATTTTCAGCTTTACGTTTTGTTGAAATTCAGCCTTACAATCTATTCTCTTATTATAAAAGACGAGCAATTCGTGAATTAAATTATATTGCTGCAACTAAAATTGCGATAGAGTTTAAAAGTAGATTTTGGGAAAGAGTGGGGCAATGTGGCGGTAAATCTATTACAGATTTACCTATACGGTTTACATATTATCCGAGTTATGGCATTCATACATCAGGGGCAGCTACCGTTTTAGCGAGTTATACGTGGGCAGATGAGGCGTTAACATGGGATAGTTTACCGAATAGTAAACGCATTCGTTATGTATTAAAAAATTTAGCGGAAATATACGGTGACATCGTTTATAGTGAGTTTGTTACAGGGGCATCTTTTAGCTGGAGTCAAAATCCGTATTCTTGCGGCGCATTTACAGCTTTCGAACCGGGCCAAGAACTCGAGTTATTTCCGTATATTACACCACCATCTGGGAAAGTGCATTTTGCCGGAGAGCATACGACATTAACACATGGGTGGATGCAAGGAGCAATAGAGTCTGGAATTCGAGTTGCATATGAAGTAAATGAACAGTGAAGATATATTTACAAATCACCACTCTTTTAATAAAATAATAAATATAAATCGTAATTATTACGCTTTGAATACGTTTTGAAATAAAGAAATGGATGGTTGATCAAATGAATAAAGTAGAAATTCATATATTAGGTGGCTTTTTAGGTAGTGGAAAATCAACATTATTACAAAATTTATTGTTAGCGGAGAAAAAGAAGAATAGAAAAGTTGCAGTGTTGATGAATGAGATTGGTGAGTACTCAGTAGATACAGATATTATTGGAAAAGAGAATGTTTTAAGGGAGCTTCTTAAAGGGTGTATTTGTTGTACGCTAAAAGAAGAGCTTGAAATACAATTACATTCGTTATATCAGCAAGAAAGACCAGATGTCATTTATATAGAAACGACAGGTGTTGCGCATCCAATTGAAGTGTTAGATGCATGTGTATCACCAATTTTAGCACCTTTCCTAGAAGTGAAATCAATAGTAGTCGTTTTAGATGCAGTAAGGTGGTTAAATCGAAGTGTATTAAGTGCAAACGTTCAGCAATTATTACATGAGCAATTGAAGTTTGGTAGCCATATTTTAATTAATAAATCAGATTTACTAACATTTGCGGATAAGAACAAAGTAATTGAAGAAGTGAAAGCAATAAATAATCATGCGAAATTGTTTGAAACAAAGTATTGTAATATATCTTTAGAGGATATAGAAGAAGTTGAATTTACGAATGATGGGGAACATGAGACACTACATGTAAAACAGCATTTACATATACAAACGATGACATATCAATTTACGAAATCAATTGATCAAGATAAATTATACGAATGGCTTTCGAATTTACCAGATAGTATTTATCGTGTGAAAGGTTTTGTGAAATTTCATGGGGACAAATATCCTCACTTATTCCAATACTCGTTCGGGGTACCGACTTTACTGGAACAAGACTTCGGTTTCCCAACGAACCTGGTAGTAATAGGGGAAGGGCTAGATAAGAAACAATTGGCTGAAGGGTTAGAGAAAGTGGAACTTAATTCTAATTAAGGTTAAAGGAGCTGCTCCACAAGTCGGTGAAACCGACTTGTGGGCAGCCTTTTTATTTCTTATGAGTAACCATTTAGCTACTTGTATTCATGTTAAATAGTCACTCTTTTAGTATTTTCGTTTTCCAAGATAAACATTTACACTAGTACTAGAGTCTCTTCTAAATTCAATTTTGCGACCATCTAATTCTATTGTTCGAGAGCTTGCAGTAGGATTTTTAATTAGACTATACAGATAATCTGCTTTAGTTGGTAGTAGTGTATTTAGGATTTTTTTCACCGGCTCGTTTAATACAGGATCATCACTATGAATAGACATTCTATATGCACTGTCATCATAGGGAGAAAAATTAAAATGCATAATGCCATCATATGTTTGACCAGTTTTACTGAATACATAGCTATAATCGGTTTTTAAAAACCCAGAATCAATCAGTATATTCTCAATTTCTTTATACTTATCCTCATCTTTCGCAGGAATAGAATCAGGAACAAAATGAGGACTTACATTAATTGTGCTATACATAAACTTTGCAAATTGTTCTCTTGTTACATTCAGTTTCCCGCCATATTGATAGTTTCCAATTCCGTTTGTAATACCATTACTATACAATGAACGAACAGAGTTTGTTGCCCAATGATTATTTGGAACATCATAGAAAAGATCGTTTGTTTTTACAGGTAAATGAAACGCTTTTTGTAAGATAACAGCCATTTCATATCGAGTTAATGTATCATCAGGTCTAAACTTGTCAGTGTTATTGTCCCCTGTCATGATTCCTTTTTGAGCAACTGCTTTAATATTGTTTTCAAACATATGCCCATGAATATCAGAGAAATGTTTACTTATAGATCCGGTATTTTCTAGTTTTAAGTATCTTGAAATAATCGCAGCTACTTGCCCACGAGTTACATTGTCCCCAAATCCAAATTTTCCGTTACCATAACCATTCATGACCTTTTGTTCAGTTAAATGGTCAATCGAATCTTCAGACCAATGCCCTTTTGGTACATCGATGAAACGTTCAGTTTGTGCATGAGCATTCGTTGCGCCGAATAATGTGGCGGTAATTAAGCCTGTTGCAAGTACATGTTTAAAATTCATTATGATTCCTCCTAAGTATATAAAACAATAGTTTCTCACTCATATCCGATGCTTATAAGTGATAATCAATCATATATTATATTACTATATTACGGTTTTGTAAAATACGGATTTACTTTCATAATATTGCTTAAATGTATATGTTGTTATGAGAGGGCGGGAAGTGTAAAAAAGTCAACTGACGAGGCATTTATATGTTCTGATTAGGAATGCGTTATAAAATTCTCACTAATTAATAGCTAGTCAAAAAAAGCCAATCTTTATTGGGTTATAGAAAAACAGTTGTAGATTTTGTCTAACGATAATAATTGTAAAATTCAGAAATATATTTATAATCAAATCTAAGAGGTGATTCAGGTGTCAGAAAAAACAATAATGGATGTAAAAAACTTAACAACAAAAGGGTTAGAAACGAGAGAGAAGTTATTGTGTGCTGCAGAAGAGGTGTTTGGTAGTAAAGGGTATTACGAGGCTTCTATCGTGAATATTACACAAGAAGCAAAGGTAGCGCACGGAACTTTCTATAATTACTTTCCATCTAAAAAAGATATATTTGATGAATTAATTCGCAGATTGAACCGTGAGTTACGCTTAATTATTAAAGAAGAAATGAAGGGGATATCAAGTTACGAAGAGGCACAAAGAAGAGGTTTTCAAGCATTTTTTCGATGGGTGAAAGATCGTCCTAATCTATATAACATTGTACAACAGGCGGTAGTTGTTGATGATAACTTATATAGATGGTACTATGCAAAGCTCGCAAATGGATTTTTAAAAAGTTTATCAGCTGGTATGGAAGCGGGAGAGTTTAAACAACTTGATAAAGAAACAATTGCGTATTGTCTTATGTCAATTGGTCAATTTCTAGGAATGCGATGGGGTTATTGGGAAGAGAAAGATGTTCCGGAAGATGTATTTGAAGCAGCGATGTCATTAATATTTGAAGGATTGAGAAAGAGATAAGGGAGTGGGGAAAATATGCAAGGCATTGCTTATTGGATTGAAAAACGGGCCTATTTACATCCAGATCGCATTGCCATTATTACAGATGAGGAGGAAATGACATATAAACAGTTACATGAGTATGTAAATAAAGTAGCCGCATATTTAATTTACGATTTACATGTGCAAAAAGGAGAAAGGATAGCTATTTTATCGCAAAATAGCTTGGAATATATTGTGCTTTTGTTTGCTATTGCAAAGGTAGAATGTATTGCTGTTCCACTAAATATACGGTTAACAGAAAATGAGCTTATATTTCAGTTGAAAGATAGTGGAACAACAGTTTTATTTGTAGAGGAAACATTTCAAAATATGGCATTGTCAATGCAGAAGGTATCGTATGTACAAAGAGTTATTTCGATTACAAGTTTAAAAGAAATAGAAGATAGAAAAATTGATAACTTTGAAGAGATAAATGAAAGCGCATCCTTTATTATATGTTATACCTCAGGGACAACTGGAAAACCGAAAGGAGCTGTACTTACACAAGAAAATATGTTTTGGAATGCGCTAAATAATACATTTGCGATTGATCTAACTATTCACGATCGCTCCATTGTATTACTGCCTTTATTTCATATTGGTGGGATTGGCTTATTCGCATTTCCAACTTTATTTGCAGGTGGTGTAATCATTGTTCCGAGAAAATTTGAGCCAACTACAGCTCTTTCCATGATAGAAAAACATAAAGTGACTGTAGTGATGGGAGTACCTACAATTCATCAAGCATTAATGAATTGTGAGAATTTTGAAACTGTAAATTTGCAATCAGTTCGCTGGTTTTATAACGGTGGTGCTCCGTGTTCAGAAGAGTTGATGAGAGAATTTATAGATAGAGGATTTTTATTTGGTCAAGGCTTTGGTATGACTGAAACATCACCAACCGTATTTATGCTTTCAGAAGAAGATGCAAGACGTAAAGTAGGCTCAATTGGAAAACCAGTTTTGTTTTGTGATTATGTACTTATTGATGAAAACAAAAATAAAGTTGAGATTGGTGAAGTTGGAGAGTTACTTATAAGAGGGCCAAATGTAATGAAAGAGTATTGGAATCGGCCAGATGCAACAAAAGAAACGATTCAAGATGGTTGGTTATATACGGGAGATTTAGCTAGAGTTGATGAAGATGGTTTTGTATACATTGTCGGTAGAAAAAAAGAAATGATAATTTCCGGTGGTGAAAATATTTATCCACTTGAAGTAGAGCAAGTCATTAATAAGCTTTCGGACGTATATGAGGTAGCGGTCGTTGGTAGGCAACATGTAAAGTGGGGAGAGACTCCAATCGCCTTTATTGTGAAAAAGAGTAGCAGTGTATTAACTGAAAAGGAAGTCATTGAACATTGTCGTTTATTTCTAGCAAAATATAAAATACCGAAAGAGATTATTTTTCTAAAAGAATTGCCTAAAAATGCAACTGGTAAAATTCAAAAAGCACAGTTAGCAAATCAATTGAAAAGTAGGTGAAGAGATGACGATGTACAGCACGGGTCAAAAGGCGTCATGTAGTAAAACAATAACAGAAACGGATTTTGTATTATTTGCAGGTTTAAGTGGGGATTTTAATCCAATCCATATTGATCATGAGTATGCGAAGCAAACTAGATTTAATCAAAGAATAGCACATGGTTTACTAACTTCTAGTCTATTATCGCAATTGCTTGGTATTCATTTACCTGGAAAAGGATCCGTTTATATGGAGCAAACTATTAAATTTACAGCGCCAGTTTTTATAGGAGATACAATTACAGCAACGGCTACAGTACAAGAATTTATGATAGAAAAGAGAGTTTTGAAATTGTTAACGGAGTGTCATAACCAAAAAGGAGATTTAGTATTAACAGGTGTAGCTACTATGATGGTGCCAAAAGAAGGAGGAGTAGTCTAATGAATATTGGGATTGAAGCGACTGGTGTTTTCTTCCCCAAAGACGTAGAGACGGCTGCAGACCTATCTAAAAAAACAGGTATCCCTGAGCACATTATTATAGAAAAGTTTGGATTATATGAAAAACATGTGGCAGATGAAACGATGCATGCATCAGATTTAGCTATTGCTGCTGCAAAGCCAATATTATTACAAGTAGATCCTCAATCTATTGATGTAGTCATTTATTTTGGCAGTCCACATAAAGATTACCACGTATGGTCTAGTGCCCCAAAAATTCAGCATGAACTTGGATTGAAAAATGCTTATGCTTTTGAAATTATGAATGTTAGTTCTTGCTTTCCGATCGCTCTCAAAGTCGCAAAAGACATGCTTTACTCCGATAACTCAATTGAAAATATATTATTAGTAGGTGGATGCAAAGAATCTCAAATTGTAGATTATGATAACCCACGATCGCGTTTTATGTTTAATTTCGCTGATGGCGGAAGCGCAGCTTTAGTGAAAAAAGACGCTAAAAACGGTGGAATATTAGAAAGTGCGATTATAACGGATGGTTCATTTCATGAAGATGTTCGTATCCCAGCTGGTGGATCGAAGCAGGTTGCGAGCTATGATACAGTTGAGAATCGACAACATTATATTGATGTAATAGATCCTATTAATATGAAAGAACGTTTAGACCGGGTTTCAACTCCTAATTTCGACAAGGTGATTCGGGAGGCGTTAAGAAAAAGTGGATATACTCTTAAAGATATTAAAGTATTGTTACCATTGCATACAAAACGTTCTATGTTAATAGAATTGATACAGGGGCTAGGGCTAGCGGAAGAACAAGTCGTATATTTAGATCATTATGGGCATATGTCAGCGCTTGATCCGTGTATTGGCTTACACTTTGCAAATGAACAAGGAAAATTACAGGCCGGAGATATTGCAGTAGTAGTTAGTGCAGGGACTGGGTATACGTGGGCAGCTACTGTGATTAGGTGGTAGTAAAGATGAATTTTATCAAAAAAATTATATGTTGTTTTTTCATTGTTACTGTGAGTCTAGGGATATTTGCTTCTTTAGGAAGTGCCTCTGCTGTAAAATATGTGAAATCATGGGGGAGTGAGCTAGATACTTTTAAGTTATTAAGGACACCAGTGGCGATGGCAAGGGATGCAAAAGGATTTTTGTATGTTGTTGATATGGGGAATAATAGAATTTTGAAAATAGATAAGAATGGAGAAGTTGTTGATGCTATAGGAACTTTAGGTGAAGGTCCGGGACAGTTTAATATGCCATTTGGTATTGCTGTTGATAAAGAAAGTAATATTTTAGTTGCGGATACAGCGAATTATCGTATTCAAAAATTTAATGAGGAGTTTCAATTTATTAAAAGTTGGGGTAGGAAAGGTAAAGGAAGTGAGCAGTTCTCGTTTCCTAGGGAAATTGCAGTAGATAGCGATAACAATTACTATATTACGGATGAATACAATCATCGTATTCAAAAATATAGCCCAGATGGGCAGTTTATTCAAACAATAGGGAGTTATGGAAAGGCGAATGGAAAAATGGCTTTACCACAAGGAATCGCGATAAATAAACAAGACGAGGTCTATATTGCAGACACATATAACAATCGTATTCAAGTGTTTGATAAAAAAGGAGAGTTTCAGCGAGTAATTGGAACAGGAATTGCAGGATTAGGTCCATATCAATTCTACCATCCAAGAGGAATAAATTTTGACTCAACATCTGGATCGCTATATGTAGCAGATACGTATAACAATCGGATAATGAAATTTACAAATAAAGATCAATTTTTATATACAGTAGGTAACTTTCCACAGTTTGTTTATCCTAATCAAGTTCTTCCGGATGGTAAAGGGAATATCTATATAACGGATACGGGAAATAATCGTGTGCTTTTATATAATGAGGTAGGCCTAACAGCGGTAATGAAGAAAACCATAGGTAATGAAAGGAATGGAAATACACAATATGCAGGACCTTATGATGTTGAAAGAGACAAGAATGGAAATGTTTTTGTATCTGATTCCTTTAATCATCGAATATTGAAATATGATATATCTGGGAAGATTGTTGGGAAGTGGGGAAGTTTATTTGGTATTGGTGGGCCACTTGGGTTTGGAAGTCTTCCAGGGCAATTTTTTGTTCCAAGACAAATTGCAACGGATCGTTACAATAATGTGTATGTATCTGATTCTGTAAATCATCGCATCCAAAAATTCACTAATTCAGGAATAGTGCTTGCTTCATATGGCTCATTTGGAGTATTACCAGGTTTTTTTCAATTTCCATCTGGAATAGCAATTGATAGTAAAGGAAACATATTTATAGCTGATGCAGAAAATCATCGTATTCAAAAATTCAATCCATTCTTTGTATATATGAAAGAATGGGGGAGAAAGGGAAGTGGAGAGGCAGAGTTTTTTCAACCTATGCAATTAGCAATTGATTCAAAAGATAATGTTTATGTTGTTGATCGGATTAATAATAGGATTCAAAAATTTGATAATGAGGGTAAATTTATTACAAAATGGGGTACAAATCATGGGGCTGGAAACTTAGATCCACTAGAAAATTGGAGAGAGGGTCCAGGAGATCTTTTTTTGCCAATAGGGATTGAAATCGATATAAATAATACGGTTTATGTCACAGATGCTTCTAATAATCGTGTGAATATTTATAATGAAAATGGGGATTTTTTAGAGTCTTTTGGAAGTTTTAATGGTATGTCAGGACAGTTTTTCTCACCACAAGGAATAGATGTAGATAGCCAAGGAAATATAATTATTACAGATGGTTTACTCCAAAGAATTCAATTTTTTAAGAAAGCTAATTAATATTGGAGACTCAAAACACTTGTTAGAAAGGATAGAAGTTTAATAGAGTGGGAGTGCGGAATATGTAGGAATAAAATATTTATATCAAATTGTAAAGGGGTTTAATGGAAAGCGGAGAAGATACATTTATGCTAACAATCTTGTCTATATTATTTGAAGAAAAAGTCATAATTACGGGTGGATAACTTTGGCGTGTTTGACTCTATCAGAAAGAAAAGTATGGGGAGGATCACAATGTCGATGAAAAAACGTAAATGGCTAAGAATGATGGCTACTGGTTGTGTTTTAAGTTCGTTATTCATAACGGCAGCTTGTTCAGGAAAGAAAACAAGTACAGAGGATGAAAAGACGATTAAGGTAGGGGTTCTTGCTTCATTAACAGGCCCATTAGAATCATATGGAAAACAAACAGTGAACGGATTTGAATTAGGGTTAGACTATGCAACGGCTGGAACCGGGAAAGTGGAAGGGAAGAAGATTAAGTTTGTTGTAGAAGATACGGAAACAAAAGCTGATGTAGCAGTTAAAAAAGCTACGAAATTATTAGAAGAAGAGAAAGTTGATTTTTTAGTCGGATCGTCTAGTTCAAGTGATACATTAGCGGTTTTACCATTAGCTGAAGAGTACGAAAAAATAATGGTTGTAGAACCAGCAGTGGCGGATAGTATTACCGGAAAGAACTGGAATAAATATATTTTTAGAACAGGTAGAAATTCATCTCAAGATGCAGTCGCTGGTGCTGCAGCAATTGCAAAAAAAGATGTGAAAATAGCAACGTTAGCACAAGATAATGCTTACGGCCGTGAGGGGATTGCGGCATTTAAAGCTGGAGCGAAGAAATTAGGGGCAAATATTGTAAACGAGCAATACGCAGATACAAATTCGACTGACTTCACTGCAAATATTCAAAATATCATTAGCTCAAAACCAGATTATTTATTTATCGTTTGGGCAGGGGCAAACTCACCTTGGAAACAGTTAAAAGATATGAATGTGGAAGCGCAAGGTATTAAAATTTCTACAGGTGCACCAGATATACCGGCATTAAAAACGATGGATGCGTTAGTAGGAATGCAAGGTTTTTCTGTTTATTATCATACACTCCCGAAAAATAAGGTGAATGATTGGTTAGTGGAAGAACATAAAAAACGATTTAATGGTGCGGTGCCAGATTTATTTACAGCAGGAGGAATGTCAGCGGCAATTTCAATTGTAGAAGCTTTAAAGAAAACAAAAGGTGATACAGATGTAGATACATTAATTAAGAAAATGGAAGGAATGGAATTTGATACACCGAAAGGAAAGATGAAGTTTAGAGAAAAAGATCACCAAGCGATGCAGACACTGTATTCTATCACATTGAAAAAGCAGGATGGTGTTGATTATCCAGTGCCAGTATTAGAGCGAGAATTAACGATGAAAGAGACAGAACCACCAGTTCAAAATAAGTAGACTGAATTTTCTGTTGTTTTTGTATAAAGAGGGGCACACCCTCTTTATACGTATTTCTTTCATACTTAAAGCTTTATAGGGAGGGATTTCGTGACACATTTGCTAGAAACGAAAAATCTTAGCGTATCTTTTGGTGAGCATCATGTTATTAAAAATGTGAATTTAACAGTACAAAAAGGAAAGCTCATTTCCATTATTGGACCAAATGGTGCAGGAAAGACAACGTTATTTAATTTACTAAGTGGACAAATTTCTCCAACAAAGGGTGAAGTATATTTTAAAGGACAAGAGATTACAAAGTTATCAATTTCAGATCGAACTCGATTAGGAATTGGTCGTTCTTTTCAACTTACAAATATATTCCCGGAGTTAACGGTACTTGAAAATGTTCGTTTAAGTGTTCAATCATTCGTGCAAGATTACTATAGTTTTTTTCCGAGTTCGGCAAAATTTAAGCAACAAGTTGGAGAGGCGAGACGTTTCTTAAAAACAGTATTACTTCAGGAGAAAGAACATGTATTAGCGAAAGATTTAGCGCATGGAGAAAAACGAAAGTTAGAGCTTGCGATGTTATTAGCTTTGAAAACGGATGTGTTACTACTTGATGAGCCGACGGCAGGTATATCAGTTGAAGAGGTACCGGCTATTTTACAAGTGATTGAAAACATTAAGAAACATCCAGAGAGTACAATTGTACTTATTGAACACAAAATGGATATGGTACTAGGTTTGTCAGACCATCTTATCGTTTTATTCCATGGAGAGTTATTGGCTGAAGGTTTGCCCGAAGAAATTATGAAAGATGAGCGTGTACAAAGTGCTTATTTAGGAGGATTATATAGTGGCACTATTACAAGTGAATAATATAGAGACGTATTTAGATCAGTTTCATATTTTACAAGGGGTATCTCTTGCTGTTGAAAAAGGAACGATTACTGTACTGTTTGGAAGAAATGGGGCAGGGAAGACTACGACATTACGTTCGGTTATGGGATTTCATCATATCGCACAGGGTGAAATTTATTATGATAGTGCACAAGTAAATGGACTATCTACACATTTAATTTCAAGAAAAGGAATAGGGTATGTACCAGAAAATCAAGGTATTTTTCACGATCTGACAGTAGAAGAAACATTCGCTCTTGCCAGAGGGAAGGGCAAAGAAGCGGAAGAGAAAATTGAGTGGATGCTTGAACTATTTTCAGATTTAAAGCAGTTTTGGCATAAAAAAAGCGGACTATTAAGCGGAGGACAAAAGCAAATGCTAGCAATTTCAAGAGCATTTATTAATAGTGATGGTTTATTACTTATTGATGAGCCGAGTAAAGGCTTGTCCCCCATTATGATAGAAAAGTTAATGATAGCTATTTTGAAAATGAAGGAGAAAACAACAGTTTTACTCGTTGAACAAAATTTTATGATGGCTAGTCAAATTGGTGATTACTTTTATATTATGGATAACGGAAGAATTGTTCATAACGGTTTTATGCATGAATTAAAAGAGGATAAGGAAATGTGTCACAAATATTTAGGAATCTCTTAACATGAATCCGGGGTGAGAAGGATGGATGTGTTAATCAATTTATTTGTAAATGGGATTTCAACAGGGATGCTCATTTTTTTATTAGCATCAGGTCTTTCACTTATTTTCGGTTTAATGAGTGTTCTAAACTTTGCACATGGTGGTTTATTTGCATGGGGAGCGTTTACAGGTGTTTGGCTATTTAATATGACAGGTAGTTACGTATTAGCGTTAATTGGAGCAATTGCTATGGGGATGTTTCTTGGATTCATTTTAGAAAGATTTCTTATTAGACCAGTATATGGAAATCATGTTCGCCAGCTTCTTGTGACGCTTGGAGGAATGCTTGTACTTAGTGAATGTATTAAAGTATTTTGGGGACCAAATCCAATTGGGGCAAAGTTACCGTTATGGCTACAAGGAAGTTTTACATTCGAAGGCGTTATATTAATTAAATATCGTCTATTTGTTATTTTAATTGGGATTATTATTTACGTTGCCTTACTAGTATTGCTCAAAAAAACAAAGATAGGTCTTATGATACGCGCAGGTGTAATAGATAAAGAGATGGTTCAAGCGCTCGGTATTAACGTAAAAGCGATATTTTCTTTCGTCTTTTTATTAGGAGCAGGGATGGCAGCGTTGGGAGGTTTCTTATTAGCACCGTATTCAGGTGTTATTTTCGCCGAAATGGGTATGCAGTATGCGATTTTAGCTTTCATAGTAGTAATCATTGGAGGATTAGGAAGCGTACAAGGTTCAGCAATCGCTTCTTTAATTGTCGGATTAGCTGGTGCTTTTACAGCGTATTTTATACCGGATTTATCACTTGCAATCAATATGTTAATGTTACTATTTTTCTTAATAGTGAAGCCAAATGGACTTGTTGGTGAAAAGGGGTGAAATGGTGAACAGCACATCAAATCGAATTAAAGTATACTTCGGAGTATGTATGCTCATTTGTTTAAGTGTATTTCCATTCGTAAATGATTCACGGAGCTTGTTAATTTTGTTCACTCAAATCTTCATCTTTGCTATTTTTGCAATGAGTTTTGATGTATTGCTTGGATATACCGGAATTGTATCGTTCGGCCATTGTATGTTCTTTGGTATAGGAGCATATGGAGTAGCACTTTTATTTGATCGGCAAGGAGTATCCATAACGAACTTTTTAACAGGGATAGTAGCTGCAATTATCATTTCAGCAATTGTTAGTTATATAATCGGTTTGCTTTCTTTACGGCTGAAAAGTCATTTTTATGCAATGTTAACACTTGCTATTTCACAGTTGTTTTTCGTACTTGCTGAAAAATGGCGTGGGCTCACTCACGGAGGGGATGGTTTTACATTTGGTGTACCAGACTTATTCCGTGATCGTTTTACGTTTTATTATGTAACACTTATATGTTTAATTGTCATTTTTATTCTGTTACGTCTTTTCACAAAATCTTCTATTGGAAAAGTATTAAAGGCAATTTCGCAAAATGAGCAACGTGTTGAAGCATTAGGATATAAAGTTCTTCATTATAAAATTATTGCTAGTATTGTTGCAGGAGTAGTAGCTGCAATTAGCGGTGGTTTATTTGTTATTACACTGCGCTTTGTTAATACAACTGTATTTTCAATTGAAATGACATTAAATGCATTATTGATGACAATGATTGGAGGTGTGGGAACGTTAATAGGGGCAATTGCTGGGGCTGGAATTATTGAATCACTGAAATATTATTTATCAGAACTAGCTACAGAGTATCCGATTTTTGAACGATGGACGATTATTCTTGGTTTATTGTACATTATCGTATTGCTAGCTTTTCCGAAAGGATTAGTTGGCTCGGTTAAGCGGTTGAAGAATATGAAACGGAGTAAGAAGGAGAAAAGTGCAGAAGTGGAGCAAAACGTTTGAAAAATCGATTGCATAAAATATGAAAATCCCTCTTTTAGATTCGTAAAGGAGGGATTTTTATTGGTGTATGTAATTAGTTAGTTTGATAGCTATTCTATTAATCAAATAGTTCATCAGGGATTTGTTTTAAAGAGTTTTGATTCGTAAAGAAATGAACAGCTAATTTCTCAACTGGAACATCTTCAATTGGTTCCAATTTATCATTTCTAATCGGTAAAAAGGCTATTCCGTTGCCATCGTTTATAAAATCTTCAATGAGTGAATAAGAATCTAATTGTTGAAGTTGATGCTGAGATAGATTATTTTCTTTTAGAAATTGTATAGTCTTATTTCTAAAAGGGCACTTTTTGTCATTGCTAACGAAGAAGAGTTCCTTTGAATAGTCAACTGTACACTTTTCTTTCGCTTTTAATAAACCTATAGAAATTGAAGTGGAAAATACTTTTTTAAACGCTGTGTCCGAGTAATCCTCATAAGTAATGACCATATCAACTTTTTGTTGCTGCAGTAATTTTTGCAAATGACTACTATTTTCTACATATATTTGATAATTCCTGAAATTTTCTTTAATGCGCTTACTTAAATAATTAGTCAAAATCGATTGTGACGTCGCGATTATATAAGAAGAACCACACATTTTAATTTTATCTTTCGCTTCTTCTACTAGCGTTAATATTTGATTTGTGTAGTCTAGTAAAATGTCACCAGAAGGTAACAACGAAACGCCTTTGTTATCTCTATGTAGTAAAGGTGTTTCTAATTCTAGTTCTAATTTTTTGATTCGCTCAGTTACGTTTGGTTGAACATATCCTAACTCTTTCGCAGCTTTACTAATAGAACCTTCGCTAGCTACAGTTTTGAATATAATAAGATCATTTATTTCCATTTATCACAGCTCCTTATACGATATCATTATAAATGATACCAAGCATAAGTTATACCTATTTTACGTTAGTCAGTCATCGCTTTATCATTATGTATATAGGATAGAAAGTGAGTGATAAACATGATTGGAATGCAATATAAGGTCATTTTGCCGAAAGATTATGATATGGAGAGTATTAGAAATAGGGTAAAGGAAAATGGGCATAAAACTGATGGTTTTCAAGACCTAAATTTTAAAGCCTATTTAATTACTGAGGCAGGTAAGGACGGGAATTTCTATAACTGTTATGCACCTTTATATATTTGGAATGGTCATGAAGGGATGAATAAATTCATATTTGAAGGGTATTACGATAATATTTTACAATCGTTTGGGTGGCAACAAATAAATATAGGCGTTCCATTAGTTGTCAATGTAAAGGATGATTTTAAGAAATGTAGATATGTTGTTGAATATGAAGGAAGTATTTCTCAAAGTGAATCATTGATTGGGACTCAATCTACCATTATGGATCAAAATGTAGAAAATTGTTTAGGTAATGTAAAAGTATATAATCCAGATAAGTGGGGATATAGTCAGTTTAATTTTTATGAAGAGAAGCCTAACATTACAGCGAATAAGGGTGTTACAATATATGAGATTTTACACATTTCACGATAAAATTTGGTTCCAAATTAAAAATAAGAAAAGGAATGAAAATCTATGCCCTTTGTGAATATTCATTATCCTGAAAACATATTAAATAAAGAAGGGTTGAAAAAGATAGGTGAATGTATCCATCTTTCATTAATTGAACATTTTAACATCCCTGAAAATGATTACTTTCAAATGTTTTTACCTTATCAAAAAAATCAATTTTTATATAATCCATATTATTTGTTGGAAAGAGGAGAAAAGAGAACAGAGAATATGATTTATGTTTCTATTACATGTGGACCTGGAAGAACAGTGCAACAGAAAAAAAGTTTGTATCAATCTGTATCCTTAAAGATTTCGGAATGTTCCGACGTTTTTATTACACTAAATGAGACAGTTGCTGAAAATTGGTCATTTGGTCAAGGGATGGCACAACTGGTAAAAATGAAGGGAGCAAAATGATGAATGAACCAATTGAATTTTATATTCAAAAGAAAATGAGAGAAATAGCACCTGCATTTGCTCAGTATAGTGAAAAGATATTGTTTGAGGAAGTGTGGCGTGATGCTACTTTAACATTAAGAGAAAGAAGTTTATGTACTGTGTCGGCACTAATCAGTCTCGGTAATACAGAACAATTACCATTTCACTTGAAGTTAGCTAAACAAAATGGGATTATGGAGAATGAATTGGTTACATTAATAACACATATGGCTTTTTACGTTGGTTGGCCAAAAGCTGTGGCAGCTTTAAATCTAGCAATGAATGAAATGAAAAGTTAAGTATAAAGATAAGAAAGAATTCATGTTTATATGAATTCTTTCTTATCTTTATTTATGCAAAACTCTATTGCAATATTTTTTTGCATTTTTCCTTGCTTTTTTATCACTTGCGTAGTAAAGTGATAATAAGATTCACGATAGGAAGTGATCAAAGATGCGTGATAATACGATTGGATCATTAATATGGTTACGTTTAATACGATTTACGAACCAAAGTAATCAGATGTCAAATGAGTTTTTAAAACGTTTTGATTTAACGACAGCTCAATTTGATGTGCTTTTGCAAATACGTACGTATCAGCCGCTAACACAAATGGAGTTAGCTGAAAAGGTAACTGTTACACAAGGCGGTATTTCTAGAATGTTAACTCGTCTTGAAAAAGAAGGATATATTGTACGAAAACAAGATTGGAAAACGAAAACAATTAGTCTTACAGAGCAAGGAGAAGCGGCCTTAGAGAAAGCATTGCCAGAGCAACTTGCATTTCAATCTTCGTTTTTTGATGATGTATTAAATGAAGAAGAGCAGAAAATATTATACGAGCTAATGACGAAAGTTCATAAGCATAGTGAAAAAAAAGAATTACCGCAAGAGTAATTTTTTTTACAACATCAATTGACTAATCAAGTGATGTTGTAAGTAATAGAGAAACATTTGAATTACCAACGTTTTTAGAAGAGAAACTAATAGGGCATCATTAAAGGAGAGAGTAATTATGGAAAAATACCGTATGGATACAAGTAAAGGAATGGAGTTTGGATTATATTCAATTGGGGATCACGTTTTAAATCCGCATAATGGAGAGAAAATTAGTGCAGAACAAAGAATTCATGAATTAATTGAAACAGCTAAGTTAGCGGATGAAGCTGGACTTGATGTATTTGCTGTCGGTGAAAGTCATCAAACGCATTTTACAACGCAAGCTCATACAGTTATTTTAGGAGCTATTGCACAAGCTACGAAAAATATAAAAATTGCAAGTTCAGCAACGATAATAAGTACTTCTGATCCGGTACGAGTATATGAGGACTTTGCTACAATTGACTTGATTTCTAATGGACGTGCAGAAATCGTAGCTGGTCGTGGATCGCGTATTGGGGGATATAGTTTACTTGGTTATGATGTAAATGATTATGAAGAGTTATTTGAAGAGAAGATGGATCTTTTATTAAAAATTAATAAAGAGGAACATGTAACATGGAATGGACAGTTCAGAGCACCGCTTGCACACGCATCGGTTATTCCAAGAGCTAAAAATAATAACTTACCAATTTGGCGTGCAGTTGGTGGCCCGCCAGCTAGTGCAATTAAAGCAGGACGCGCGGGTGTACCAATGATGATAACAACACTAGGTGGTCCAGCTATTAACTTTAAAGGATCAGTAGATGCTTACCGTGAGGCTGCTGAGCAAAGTGGATTTGATCCAGCAAGCTTACCAGTTGCAACTACAAGTTTATTTTATACAGCAAAAAATTCACAAGATGCATTTAGCGAATACTATCCTCATATTAATGCTGGTATGCTTACACTACGCGGTGGTGGGTATCCGAAAGAACAATTTACAAATGCAGTAGATTACCGTGACGCATTAATGGTTGGTAGCCCGCAACAAATTATTGAAAAAATGCTTTACCAATATGAATTGTTTGGACAACAACGTTTTATGGCACAAATTGATTTTGGTGGTGTACCACTTAATCAAATTGAGAAAAATATCGAATTAATTGCTACTGAAATTTTACCGGCTGTTAGAAAACATACAGCAAAATAATATAAAAAATACCGAGAGTCTAATCGATTCTCGGTATTTTTTTATGTATTAATTTAGTTTGGAAAAATGACAAAAAAATGAATTTTCAGGTCTAGGAAGAGGGGAGGGTTTTCTATTTTTGAATAACATTATATTGTATTTGAATTTTGGGAATACATTTTTCTCTTGACAAAAAACAATTGATTTTCTATTTGTTTCAGAGGACATTTTTTAGGGTGAAAGTCAAGCGCATGAAGAGAAATATGATTATTTTATTGATATGAAAGTAAGTCTTATATTAAAAAAACACATTTTATTAATGAGAAAAATCTAATTCAAAAAAATACCAAAAGACATATTTCAGACAAAATGATGTCAATAATACGTCAAAAATCAGCTGAATTTACTATGCAGGTATATTATACAATTCGATTAACGGATAAAACACTACTGAAATAGTGAAAAGGTAAATTTTATGAAAAAGTTCTTTTGTAATTATCTCAAAAACTGAAAATTTATATTTTCTAAAAGTACATAAACAAATTTATCTTTCTATATTTCTAAGATTTGGGTTGTTTTATTCATACAACTCAATTGAAATTACGATATAAAAAATTATGAAGGAAGTGATTGTAGTATGGAAACGCTTGAATTGGCACGAATACAATTCGCATCAACAACGATTTTCCATTACTTTTTTGTTCCGCTGTCTATTGGTTTAGCTTTTATCATTGCGTTAATGCAAACTTTGTATGTGGTAAAGGGACAAGAAATTTATAAGAAGATGACGAAATTTTGGACACAAATATTCCTTGTAAATTTTGCGGTAGGTGTAGTAACTGGTATTTTACAAGAATTCCAGTTTGGAATGAACTGGTCAACCTATTCACGTTTCGTAGGTGATGTGTTTGGTCCATCACTTGCTATTGAAGGTTTATTAGCATTTTTCATTGAGTCTACATTCTTAGGTTTATGGGTATTCGGTGAGGATAAATTACCGAAGCGCATTCACCTATTATGTATTTGGCTCCTTTCAATTGGAACAATGTTATCAGCGTTTTGGATTTTAACTGCAAGTGCATTTATGCAATCGCCAGTAGGATATGAAATGGCAGCAGATGGACGTGCACAAATGAATGATTTCTTAGCAATTATCCAAAACCCACAATTATGGGTACAATTCCCGCATACAATTACAGCGGCGATTGCAACTGGTGCATTCTTTATTGCAGGTGTGAGTGCATGGAAAATAACGAAAGCGCAAGAAACTGAAGTGTTTAAAAAATCGTTCCGCATTTCTATCATTGTTGGAACACTTACAACTGCGCTAGTATTATTCTTCGGTCATGCGCAAGCACAACAATTAATTAAGACACATCCAATGAAAATGGCAGCAGCTGAAGCGTTATGGAATACGAGTGAAGATCCAGCGCCATTTACAGTATTTGCGAAAATTGATGCAGAGAAGCAAGAAAACTCGTTTGAAATTCAAATCCCTTATATGCTAAGTCTATTATCATTTGATAAATTTAGCGGTCAAGTAGAAGGGATGAATCAAATTCAAAAGCAATATGAAGAGAAATATGGGCCTGGAGACTATATTCCACCAGTACACACTATGTTCTGGAGTTTTAGAGCGATGGTAATGAGTGGAACATTTATGCTTCTTCTAGGAGCGTACGGATGGTTCTTATCAAGAAAAGATCGTTTAGCTGAAAAAACGTGGTATTTAAAATTAATGGTGTATGCAATTTCACTACCGTTTATCGGTAATACAGTAGGATGGATTATGACTGAAATGGGACGTCAGCCTTGGGTAGTTTTCGGTGTTATGAAAACGGAAGATGCTGTATCTCCAAATGTTACGTTCGGAGAAGTATTATTCTCTTTAGTTTCGTTCACATCACTATATTTAATTATAGGAGGAATCACTGTTTACTTATTCGTTCGTATCATTAAAGGACATGAGAATAAGAAAACGAAACAGGATTCTCAAAGCCATGATCCATTTGATAAGGAGGAAGAGTATGTTATCTCTTAATGAGTTGTGGTTTATCATTATTGCAATTTTATTCGTAGGCTTCTTTGTACTTGAAGGTTTCGATTTCGGTGTAGGTATAGTTTCAAGGTTTTTAGGGGAAAACGATTTAGAGAAAAGAATATACTTAAATACAATTGGTCCATTTTGGCACGCGAATGAAGTATGGCTTGTTTGTGCCGGTGGTGCTATGTTCGCGGCATTCCCACACTGGTATGCAACTTTATTTAGTGGGTTTTACATTCCTTTTGTGTTTATGCTTCTTGCTTTAATTATAAGAGGTGTTTCCTTTAAATTCCGTGCGAAAATAGATAATCATAAATGGAAAGGTTTTTGGGATGGGGGTATGTTTTTAGGAAGTTTACTACCGCCTATCCTTTGGGGAGTTGCCATTGCTAACTTTATGGTAGGTATTCCAATTGATGAGACGAAAAATGCTGTAGGTGGATTCTTACAATTACTTCATCCATTTGCATTACTTGGAGGAGTTATGTTCCTTCTGCTATGTATTGTTCACGGATTGCAATTCCTTACTATACGTACAACTGGTAAGTTAAGAGAACGTGCACGTATTGCTGCGTTGAAAATTGCACCGCTTGCAATTACAGCACTTCTTATTTTTGCCGGTGTAGGGTTATGGAAAACAGATATATTCACTGGTCATGGTACAGAGTGGATTATGGTTCCGATCGGAGCTTTTGTAGCATTATGTGCGTCAACATTATTAAATAAAAGAAGAAGAGATGGTTGGGCTTTCGTTATGACGAGTTTAACAATCATTTTACTAAGTGCGAGTGTGTTTGCCGGCATGTTCCCACGTGTCTTAATTAGCTCGTTAGGGTCAATATACGATTTAACAATTTATAATGCAGCATCGGGAGATTATGCACTAAAACTGATGACGTATTTTTCAATTGCTATATTGCCATTTGTTTTGGGAAGTCAAATATGGAGTTTCTATGTGTTTAGACAACCTGTTAAGTCAGATAAAGATTTGGAGTACTAATGAAAAGAAAAAGAGGACTTCCGTCGTATCCTGGTAGCCGAGTTTTATATGTAGTGTTAACAATCATTAGCGTTTTAGAAGCTATTAGTATTATTGCACAAACAGTGTTTTTAGCGCGGGCTATTACGTTTTTATTTCAGGGAGAAACAGTGCAATCTGTGTTAAATGAAACGGTGTATTTTGGAATCACGTTTGCAGTTCGTCACATGCTGGTTCGCATATCGCAAGTATTAGTTGAACGTTTTGCTGAAAAAACAGGGTCACTACTGAGAAAACAATTAATAGAGGCGTATTTCACATTAGGTCCACGGTATGTTCAAACTGCTGGAACAGGTCATCTGGTTACCTTATCGATAGAAGGTATTGAGAAATTTAAAACATATATTGAATTAACAATTCCTAAAATGATTAGAAGTAGTATCGTACCGGGGCTAATTGTACTATATGTTTTTACGCTAGATATTGAGTCTGGAGTCATTTTAGTTGTAACGATTCCTATCGTAATTATATTTATGATCCTACTAGGATTAGCAGCGCAGAAAATGGCGGATAGCCAATATGAAACATATCGTGTTCTTTCTAATCACTTTGTAGATACGTTAAAAGGGGTAGAAACATTAAAGTATTTAGGTAAAAGTAAACAGCATGAAGGAAAGATTGAGAAAGTAAGTAAAAGGTATAGAAAAGCAACGATGCGTACTTTGCGAGTTGCTTTTCTTTCTTCTTTTGCATTAGATTTCTTTACGAGTTTATCAATCGCATTTGTGGCGGTCGGATTAGGGATACGTTTAATAGACGGGACAATTGTACTATTGCCAGCCCTTACGATTTTAATTTTAGCTCCGGAATACTTCTTGCCGATTAAACAAGTTGGAGCAAATTATCATGCTACGTTAGATGGGCAACTTGCAATGGAGCAAATAGAAGAGATTTTACAGCAACAAAAAGAAATAGAAACGAAAGAATCAAATGTCGATATCATATGGAATTCCACAAGTAACTTAAAATTACAAGATGTAAAAGTAAAGATTGATGAATCTGAAAAGGCAATATTAGAAGGAATTAACTTTACTTGGGAAGGCAGTGGCACTATAGGTGTAATTGGTGAAAGTGGGGCGGGGAAATCGACGTTAATCGACGTATTAGCAGGATTTTTAACTCCTTCGGGTGGAAAGATGATAGTAAATGGTGTGGAAATTGACGGGGCTACTCGTGAAGATTGGCAAAAGAATATTGCTTATATTCCGCAGCAACCTTATATTTTCCCGCTTTCATTAAAAGATAACATTTGTTTCTATGAAACAAATACAACTGATGAAGAAGTGGAAAGAGTCATTAATGAAGTGGGTCTTCATTCACTCGTTACATCGCTTCCAAATGGGCTGTACGAAAGAATTGGAGAAGGCGGGCGTATGCTTAGTGGCGGACAAGAACAACGTGTCGCAATGGCACGTGCACTTTTAAGTAAAAAGCCAATTATTTTATTAGACGAACCTACAGCACATCTTGATATTGAAACTGAATTTGAAATAAAGCAATCGATGTTACGTCTGTTTGAAGGTAAATTAGTATTTCTTGCAACACATCGTCTTCACTGGATGAAACAGATGGATCATATTCTTATTTTAAATAAAGGGAAAATGATAGAGAGTGGAACATATGAAGAACTTTTAAAGAATGAGGCATTACATTTTCAAAGGAAAGAGAGGGATAGAGATGAGTAACTGGATTAAACCTTATATACAGCAAAATAAAAGTAGAATGACTTTAACTATTTTCCTTGGTCTTCTTGGAGTTAGTTCAGGTGCGATGCTACTTTTTATTTCAGGTTATTTAATCTCTAAATCTGCTCTTAGACCAGAAAATGTAATGGCTGTATATGTTCCTATCGTTGCAACGCGTGCGTTTAGTATAGGACAAGCTGTGTTTCATTATATAGAGCGTTTAGTCGGACATGACGTTGTACTACGCATATTAGAAAAAATGAGAACGAAACTATATAGGATAGTAGAACCACAGGCGTTATTTTTCCGTTCGCGATTTCAAACGGGTGATATGTTAGGGGTATTATCCGAAGATATAGAGCATTTGCAAAACCTATATTTACGTACAATATTTCCAAGCATATTAGCATTAGTTGTATATAGCATATTCGTACTTGTTATCGGTGCATTTGACGTGATGTTTGCACTTATTGCAGCAAGTATGTTGGCTATTATCGTTTTTCTTCTTCCACTTGTATCATTACTTTTAATGAAGCAACATCATGTTACATTAAAGCAAGGAAGAAGCCGTTTGTATCAACAACTAACAGATGCTGTTTTTGGATTATCTGATTGGCAAGCAAGTGGTAGAAAAGATGAATTCATTGATAAGTATGTAGAACAAAATGCTCAGTTGTTAAAAACGGAGAAAAGAATGAAGCGCTGGAATCATATTCGAGATAGTATCATTCAATTAGTAGTGGGGATTGTAGTTATTTCAATGATCATATGGACTGGAAATGAGGCAGCCAGTGAACAGATTGCACCTACCGTTATTGCGGCTTTCGTCTTAATGACGTTATCGGTCACAAACGCGCTTATTCCTCTTTCAGATGCAATCGATCGAATTCCATCATATGTAGAATCTGCTCATCGTCTCAATCAAGTAGAAGGTAATGATGTTTTGCAGGATGAAAAGGAATTACATGAAGATAAAGATTATGTTGCATCAAAACATATAGACATTGAATTAAATCATGTATCGTATAGTTATCCAGATAGTAATGAATTTGTATTGAAAGACGTATCATTACAAATAAAAGCAGGGAAGAAAATCGCCATTTTAGGAAGAAGCGGAACAGGGAAATCTACTTTATTAAAACTGTTAACAGGTGCGATAAGCCCGTTACATGGTGAAGTTTTATTGAATAGTGAACATGCTCATACGAATCTTTTAGCAAAATATATTTCTGTATTGAATCAAAAGCCACATTTATTCGATACGACAATTGGAAATAATGTGCGAATCGGCAAACCAGAGGCTACAGATGAAGAGATATGGACAGCGTTAGAGAAAGCACAATTAGCTTCGCATATTGCTTCTCTTCCAGATGGACTACAAACAAAAATGCATGAAATGGGAAAAAGGTTTTCTGGCGGGGAAAGACAACGGGTTGCTTTTGCTAGAACGCTAATGCAAGAAGCGCCAATTATTGTACTTGATGAACCTACGATTGGCTTAGATCCAAAGACAGAATTATCTTTAATCGAAACAATGTTTTCTGCAACGGAAGAAAAGACAGTTATTTGGATTACACACCATCTTGTAGGAATTGAACATGTAGATGAAGTTATATTCCTTGATCGTGGTCAAATCGTAATGCAAGGTAGTCATGAACAACTTCTTACAGAAAATGAGAAGTATCGAAAGCTTTATGAACTAGATAAAGGAATATAGTTTGAATAAGTAATAATTGTAAAAATAGCTAAGCCAAATGGTGAAGCTATTTTTTTGTTTTGAAATGAATATTCTATTCTTTTTCATGTTGGATTGCAGATGTATATGATTGTTACGAATGAAAAATGAATTTCATATTATACATATAATGGAGGGGATGTACATGGAGAGGCAGTATAAAATTATTATTTTAAGTGATGAATTATCAGAGGGGCGGATTCGAAATGTATTAGACAAAAATAAATGTAAAACAATAGTTCATGTTGTAGACGTTACAGATATTGTTCATATAGAAAATTCTTTTCAATATATAATCATTTGGAGAGTGGATGCAGAAAAACTTACAAATGAATTGAGAAACAGAGGCGTGCAAAGTTCAAAACTTATTAATTTAACAAAATACATGTATGAATGGAAGAATAAATTGATTTCTATATATCAAATAAATCCGGATCTTATGTCTATATACATTTCTATGAAAAAAGCAAAGAGTGATCCGACGTATGAATTGTTTGCGACAGGTTTGTCTTATCCGCATTGTGGCATAAGTACGGAGCTCCTCTTAAAAAAGTCAATGAAATTAACACTTCCATCGCAAGATCTATACTATGATTATTTAATAGCGTCACAACTTCTATCAAACGATCATTCATTTCAATATTGTTTGATAGGAATAGCTTATTTCTCGTTTTACTTTGATATGTCGTTATCATCTGAATCATATAGAATTCACAAAGTATATTATCCATTGTTTCAAGACGGTCATCATACTGTAGTTCATTCTCCTCTACCCACTGATGGATTCGCACATCTAGATACCCCGAAACCACTTTTTTCTATTTTTAATTTGCATTTTGAATATGTTTTATTAGACGAACTAAAAGATGAATCATTGATACTGCCCTGGATAAATGCTGAATGGAATACCACTCCTCTTCACATTCCTTTTGAAGAACACGGCAAAATAAGAGCAACTTCGCATGCTAAGTTGTCATATCCTCATACTTTAGTTGAAAATAAAACGATTTTTAAAAAATATTTAGAACTACTGTTAAAACATGATATAAAACCAATAATTGTTGTATTCCCAGTTACTTCACATTATTTCAATTGTAGTAGTAAGAAATTAAAAGAAGATTTTTATAAAGTTATAAATGATTTTCAAACTCAATATTCTTTTCGGATTATAGATCTATTTGATTCACCATTATTTTGTGATGATGATTTTTATGATAGTGATCATATGAATAAAAAAGGTGCAAATAAAATGTCTGCGTTATTAAATATGTTTATTCAGGAACGAAAAGTATGATATTTTATTTCATGTTTGCATAAAAGTATATAGGCTCCATACAGTTAAAGTAATGTGATTTTTGTGTCGCGTATATAAATAATATGCGAAGAGGTGAAAGAGTAAAATGGGAACTCGTATTGAAAGAACTGAAGAGATGGTAGATCAACTTCCATTGGTAAGTGTTTTAATTCCTACATATAATCGTCCTCGCTACTTTGAAGAGGCGTTATGTAGTGTGTTAGAACAAACGTACCCTAATATAGAAATTATAGTTGGAGATGATAGTACGAATGATGAAACAGAAAAGGTGTTACAAAAATACTTATGTGATCATTCAAATATTATTTATATAAAAAACAGGTCAACTCTCGGACAATTTGAAAATGCGCTAATGTTATTTAATGAAGCGAACGGAGAGTATATAAACTTTTTAATGGATGATGATATATTTCATGTGAATAAAATTGAAAAAATGATGAAGTATTTTTTCAATGATCTAGATAATGAAATTAAGCTTGTAACATCTCATCGTCAAGTAATTGATGATAAAGGAGAAGAACTACGCCATATTTATTCAACTGTTCGTTTATTTGAAGAGGATATGATTATAGAGGGAACAGAATTAGGGAATAGGGTAATTATAGATCAAAAAAATTATATCGGAGAACCGACAACAGTTTTATTTCGTAAAAATGATTTACAAGAACCGTATGGGATTTTTGATAAGAGGAGGTATCTATGCAACGTAGATATAGCTTCATGGTTATCTTTATTAAGTAAAGGAAAAGCAGTATATATAGCAGAGACACTTAGTTACTTTCGATTACACCAAGATCAACAGCTAAATGAATCTAATAAAATGATGGATGGATTAGAAGATTTTTCACATAGTATTATAGCAGGAGAAAAATATGGTTTCTTATCCACCGAAAAAGAGTTAGACAAAGCGATAACTAATTTTCTAGATTATGCAAGAAGGATAGTTCCATCATCGATATTATATACATTAGACTATTATCAAAAAATTAGGGGAAAGAAAATAAACATAGAAAAGAAAAAACAACATATAAATAATAATTCTTCATTACCGAAAGTAAGTATACTGATTCCAGCGTACAATAGACCTTATTACTTGGAATTGGCACTCAACAGCGCTCTGAATCAAACATATGAAAATATTGAAATTGTTATTTCTGACGACAGTACAAATAATGAAGTCAATGCTATGATTCAACCGTATTTACGTGAATATGATTGTGTTACATATGTTAAAAATGAAACACCGTTAGTTGCTGAAAACTTTAATAAGTGTATAGAACTTGCGAACGGAGAGTATATAAACTTTTTATTAGATGATGACTTATTTCACCATGAAAAAATCCAGAGAATGATGGAATACTTTTTGAAGTTAGAAAATATTTCATTTGTGACGTCATATCGTGAACTGATTGATGAGAATGGGGAGATATTACCACCTACAACATTGAATATGAAAATTGCGAAAGAAACTACACTTTTTGAAGGAAAAGAATTAGGGAATTATATATTAAAAAACTTAAAAAATATAGTTGGTGAGCCGACAACTGTTCTGTTTAATCGAGATTTGTTTGAAGGGAGGTTTGGGTATTTTAAAGGGAAGGCGTATTCTGCTATTAACGATATTGCAACTTGGTTAGATATGATGAGGAGAGGAAAAGTAGTTTATATACAAGAACCTCTCAGTTATTTTAGACAACATAGTGGACAAAATCAAAAACAAATGCACTTTATTTTAATGACAATTGAAGAATGGATTGAATTAATTATAGATGCGTATAATAGTGGATTTTTAAGTTCTGAAAGAGATTATAAAGAGAGCTTATCTTATTGTTTAGAAAATGCGGGATTTATAGTTAAGGATGCAGTAAGAAATGGCGAACTAGATAAAATTTATAATGAAAAGATAGAAAAAGGGTTAAACAAGCTAGTTGCTCATATGTTTGAGAAAGAATGTTGTTATTGTCAATATTGCAATCAACAATTTGAAAAATTTTCCCCATGGCCAGCACATTATGATTTTCCGAAATATAAATTCGAGATGTGGAATAAAGATACAGGGATATGTCCAGTTTGTAGTTCGATGGATCGTGAAAGATTGTATCGTGCGTACATTGAAGCAGAAACGGACTTGTTAAGTAGAAAATATACTATACTTCATATTGCACCTGAAGCAAATTTAAGAGATTGGTTTAACGAGTATAAAAATATTACGTATGTATGTGGGGATTTAGAGCCAAAGGATCCACTAATGAAGGAAATTGATGTTACAAGAATTACATATGATAGTAATACTTTTGATGTGATTTTATGTAGCCACGTATTAGAACACGTTCCTGATGATGACAAAGCAATGCGAGAGTTATATAGGGTTCTAAAGCCAGGTGGATGGGGAATTATTCAAGTACCAATCGTAATGAATGTGGATTCTATTATAGAGAATGAATTAATTGTAACTCCACAATTGAGGAAATTAGCTTTTGGTCAAGAAGATCATGTGCGAATTTATAATCAATCAGGATTCATTCAACGATTAATAAATGCGGGATTTAAGGTAGAATTATATAACATAGCTGAAAAACAAGGAATGAAAAGTGCTAGGAAATTTGGACTATCTGAAACAGATATGCTCTATATTGTCCGAAAATGATAGGAAGGAATAGATAGATATGGAGAATATTCCTTTTTTACGTGCTTCAACTGTACCTGTAATTGAGTATTTGGAAGAATTGAAGGAAATTGATACATCTCATATATATACGAATTATGGACCCATAAATCAACGTTTTGAAGAAATAATTATGTCGGATTTTTTTCAGAACAGGGGAGCTGTTACAACAGTAGCAAACGCAACGTTAGGGTTAATGGCGGCCATTCAACTTAAGAAAAGAAAAAAAGGAAAGTATGCCCTCATGCCTAGTTTTACATTCCCTGCGACTCCATTAGCGGCTATTTGGTGTGGATTGGAACCTTATTTTATTGATATTTCAATAGATGATTGGTATATGGATAAAACAGTACTTTTGGATAAAGTTGAAGAATTAAAAGAAGAGGTTGCGATTGTTGTCCCGTACGCAACTTTTGGATCATGGATGAACTTAGAAGAATATGAAGAATTAGAGAAGAGGGGTGTTCCGGTTGTCGTAGATGCGGCACCGGGATTCGGATTAATGAATGGAAGTATGCATTATGGACAGGATTTTAGTGGAATGATCGTATATAGTTTTCATGCAACAAAGCCTTTCGGAATTGGTGAAGGAGGGCTTATATATAGTAAAAATGAAGAAGATATACAACGTATTAAAAGAATGGGGAATTTCGGATTTGATAAAAATCGTGAATGTACGATGATGGGGTTTAATTGTAAAATGTCTGAATATGCAGCCGCTATTGGGATTGCAACTATGAAAAAATGGGATCAAAAATTAAAAGAACGCACTCGTATTTCTGAATGGTATAAACAGTTGTTACAAAATACTAGGTTAATACAAAAAGGGTGGCAAGTCCAAAAGACAGAAGTAGTTATTCAACAATTTATGCCTATTCTTTGTCCAGAAGAAGTTCACAACATACAAGTAATAGAAGAACTGAAAAAACAGAACATAGAAGCTAGATTATACTTTTCACCATCTTGCCACCAACAAGTACTTTTTAGAAACTATAAATCTACAGATTTAACAAAAACGAATAAAATAGCAAAACGAATAGTAAGTTTACCTTTATGGGAAGGAATGACGAAAGAAATAGTAGAACAAATTGTAAGCTGTTTAGGGCAGAAGGTGGTTTGGGCAGATGAATAGTTTTTATAGTTTAGAAGAACTAAAGAAAATTGGTTTTTTGTCTGTTGGGAAAAATGTATTGATTAGTAAAAAAGCAAGTATATATAATCCAGGTGTTATATCAGTTGGTAATCATGTAAGAATTGATGATTTTTGCATTTTAAGTGGCAAAATCACAATTGGAAGTTATTCGCATATATCAGCGTATACAGCGTTATATGGAGGAGAAGTTGGAATTGAAATGCATGACTTTGCAAATATCTCAGCTAAAACAATAATATATGCAGTACTTGATGATTTCAGTGGAAATACATTAATGGGGCCAACCGTCCCGAATCAATATAGGAATGTGAAAACAGAAAAAGTTATTTTAAAAAAACATGCGATTATTGGTGCTGATTCTATTATTTTTCCAAATGTAACTATAGGAGAAGGCACGGCAGTCGGTGCGATGAGTATGGTAAAAGAGAGTTTAGATGATTGGTATATTTATGCGGGAGTTCCCGTAAGAAAAGTAAAACCTCGTCAAAAAAAGATGCTAGAGTTAGAAATTGATTTTTTAAAAAGCATTCATTCTTAATAAAAAAGAATGAATGCTTTTTATTTTTATCCCGCTATTTGCCGGGCAGTAAAACCCCATCTCAAAATTGAGCGAAAGCAAAGAAGTTAGGTTGGGGCCTCGCTGCCAGTGAGGGCTGATTAAAGTTTCACTTTACGATTAAACAGAATGTATCTTAACTTATTATGTTTTAAATTTTGCTAACCAAGGCAATACTGAGCCATAGTGAATGTAAAGTTGGAGGGCGAGCGTATATGTTTGATGAGGATGGGATTGTTTTAATTATGGAACCAGCTGATGAAAGGAACTTGAGGAGATTTATTTTTTCAGTGCCAAAGTCAGTGTATGAAAAGAAGGGGCTTACATTACACTATGGAACAGCTATAGGACAAGGATATATGGATATAATTGAAGATATTATTAGCGTACATATAGAAATAGATGTTGTAACTGTAATCGGGCATGTAAGAGGATAAATAGCTATTTGAAAAAAGGTTTTAAGTAATTTAGCTAGAAGTTATGATAGAGAAAATTGCAGACAATTATAAAGACGAAGGGAGCCTAAAATGAAAATAAAATCAATTTTATTAGCATGTATAGCCTCAATTGGATTAATGGGATGTTCACTAGTAGAGGAAGGAAAGAACTCCCTAGATTATGCGCAAAAAGCGACGGACTATGTAAATGAAATAAGTGCATTTGCAAATGATGCACCAGCATTAGCTGAAAAGGCCGTTAATGATAGCGAAGCTCGAAAAGAATTAGAAACGAAGCTTAGTGAAATTAAACAAGATATACCCGCTTTCAATGAATTAACGCCACCTGATGTAGCGAAGGATCTTCATCAGCAAATCGTCGGATATAACGAAAAGTTAAATACGTTAATTGATACGGCGATGACAAAGATAGAAGAAGGAAAAGTGGATGTAGAGCAATTTAAAAACTCTGAGCTTATGCAGACGGTTGATCAAGTTCGAGATTTGAAAGATAAGATACAAAATTTAGGCCAATGATGAAAAGCTCCGTTTGTAATAACGGAGCTTTTTTATGTTGTCTAATGGGAAAGTCCATTATATTTTCTTCCTATAGTATAAGCATTTTTAATTCCGCTATTTGCTGGACGGCTCAATTGGTGAGGGCTAATTAAAGTTTCACTTTATATGTTCCATTTTTCTAAAATATGTATCGTTTTATTGGTTACATCCATGTTCACTTGAACACCTATAGGCATAGTGATCATCGGATGGGTATGACAACAATCGAAGTCAGCTAGTAAAGGGATTCTTTGGTTTTGCAGTATTTCTAAAAGTATTTCGTAAGGTTTGCGATTTGTACCACAATCATCAAATTGCTCATGTTTTCCAAGAATAATGCCTGAAACTTTGTCAAATACACCGTTAATTTTAAGTAATGAAAAGCTTCTTTCAATAGTAGCTGCATCTTTTGAGCTATCCTCAATAAATAGAATATCGCCTTCTTGAATACATGGCATATAAGAGCTGCCCCAAATTCCTTGTATTGTATTTAAGTTGCCGCCAATAACACGTCCAGTAGCTTGTCCATTTGTTACAGAAATCCAATTATTTGGTCTAAGTTCTTTTTCTTTCGTTTTCTCTTCCCAATTAATAAATTCATCTGACCAAAATAACGGTTGTTTTATGTTGTAAGGAAGAGGCGGATCGTTTTGTAATGTTTCTGAGAAATATTTGTATGTGTCATCTACAAAAGGTTCAAATTCTCCAAAGGAAGGTACGAGTGCCGGACCGTAAAATGTAGGAATTCCTGTTTTTGCATAAATCCCTAGTAATAAAGCTGTTGCATCTGAATAGCCAATCATTATTTTAGGGTTATTTTGAAAAGCTTCATAATCAATATAAGGTAATAATGAATTAGAATTCATACCACCAATTGTTGACATTATACAAGAAACATCAGAGTTTCTTATCAAGGCGTTTAGTTCCTCAGCACGTTCTTGGATGCTACCTGAACGATAATAATCATATCGACCTGTTAGTGAACCTTCTAATATGTGAAATCCTTTCTGTTGTAAGAAAGATTTCGCTCGTTCAAATCTTTTGGGAGAAGTGTAGGTTACTGGAGAAGAAGGTGAGTAAATCCCAATTGTGTCTCCGTATTTTAAAGATTTTGGAAGTATCATTTGTATGAATCCCTTCTATTAAATAGTTTATTTATGAGGTTTTATCATTGAATATTCTTATATTTCAGTATTGTTATTGTAACATACATACATTGAAATAATAATTGCTGTAGATGAATAAATATGCTTTTTACCTTGACGATATAAAGGGAAAGTTGTTATGGTTGAGTGTGAGTGTATAAAAGGTTTGCTAAAGGAGTTTTGAAATGAAGCAGTTAAAATGGGGAAGGATAACGATCCTATTAGTTATTATTTTAGGGGTATGTTGGTTCTTATTCCAAGGAACTCAAAAGAGTACAGCAAGTGTAGAGGGACCACCTTTACAAGTGGCAGAACTACCTGAAACAGGATTAACTGAAAAGGTAGTACCGCCAAAGTACATCCCACCGGAAATTGATGCAAAAGCAGCTATGATTATCGATGCGAGTAATGGAGATATTATTTATCAACATAATGAAAATGAAGCTTTTGCGCCAGCTAGTATGTCCAAGATGATGACAGCGTACCTTTTATTAGAAAATGTACATAACGGGAAAGTTCGCTGGGAAGATCCAGTGAAAATGAGTGCGAAAGCGGCACAAACAGAAGGTGCAAGAATCCCAGTTCAAGTGAATGACACATTGACTGTTAAAGATCTGTTCCATGCATTAATGATTGAATCAGCAAATAATTCGGCTGTGGCGTTAGCGGAACATATGGCAAAAACGGAGGAAGATTTCGTTCAGCTTATGAATGCAAAAGCGAAACAGTTAAAAATGTCGGATTATGCTAAATTCGCAAATGCATCAGGACTACAGGAACCTGATGGAAGTGAGACGAAGATGACAGCTGCTGATGTAGCAAACTTGGCATATCATCTTATAAAAGATTATCCAGAAATATTAGAAGTGACTCACTTACGTCAAAGTCAGTTAGCATTTAATAATATTAATGTTATAAGTACAAATGATATGTTAAATAAAAATAATAAAGCTTTATATATAGAAGGAATAGACGGATTAAAAACAGGATTCACAGATAGCGCAGGGTATTGTTTTACGGGTACGGCCAAACAAGCGGATACTCGTATTATTACAGTTGTAATGGGAACGAAAGGTAAAACGAAGCGTTTTACAGAGACGAATAAGCTAATGTCTTATGCATTTGGCTTAGTTAAGTAAGTAAAATATTGAGTTAGATCATCATATAAGAAAGGCAATTTGTTGTTACTTATTATCGGTAACAATAAATTGCCTTTTTATTTCTAGCATTATGAAATAAAAAGGTAAAATATGTGAGTGTTATTATTTGAGTTTAGTATTGTTTGTTGATAGTATAAAGTTAGAAACTTATTAATGATAAGTTTTGAGAGGCGTAATATGAAGTATACATATGAAAAAGCCTCAAATGAAAATTGGAGGGAATTATGATGGCAAAAGATTTTTACTCAGCAATTGAAGACCGAAGATCTATTTATGCGATTAGTAAAGAGCAAGTAGTTTCTGATGAGAAAATTCAAGAAGTGATTTATCATGCTGTAAAACATACACCTTCAGCCTTTAACTCTCAGAGTGCTCGTGTTGTCGTCTTGCTAGGAGAACAACACGATAAATTATGGGATATTACGAAAGAAACGTTACGAAAAATTGTACCTGAAAATAACTTTGCATCTACTGAAGAAAAAATGAATGCATTTAAAATTGGTTATGGAACGGTTTTATACTTTGAAGATAATCAAGTAGTGGAAGAACTGCAAGAAAACTTTGCATTATATAAAGAGAATTTTCCGATTTGGTCTCAGCAATCCTCAGGAATGTTACAATTTGCAATTTGGACAGCTTTAGAAATAGAAGGATTTGGTGCTACATTGCAGCATTACAATCCATTAATTGATGAAGAAGTGAGAAAAGAATGGGCAGTTCCAGAAACCTGGAAACTTACTGCGCAAATGCCGTTTGGTAAACCAGTGGTACCTGCAGGCGAAAAAGAATTTCAGCCATTAGAAAACCGTGTGAAAATTTATAAATAATATAGAAACGATAAAAGGTGAACAGAAATATAATCTGTTCACCTTTTTTATATGTAATAAGGATTTTTTTGTTCGGTATTTTTCATCTGATGTTTTAATTCGCTTTTACGTGTTTCAATAGTTGATATTTTTTGTAAGGTGATAAATGAAGCGAATTGAAAAAAAGCATAGTACAGTTCTATATTTTTATTTATCGGATCATCTATTATATTTTTCATAAATATACCTCCTTTTTTATCCGATTATTTGCGGTCAATAAAACTTGTATGGATTAAAATACCACTATATATATGATAATATGAATATCCTAAAACTTCCATAGATAGAGAAAAATACTTAGTAGAATGTGCCTTTTCGTCAAATTAAAACAGAATTTTTGATGTTAAATCTTACAAATCGTCAAATCTTTTAGAAACGATAGATAGTATCAAAAATAGTTTTCTGAAAATATTATACTATTGATAAAAAAAGCATTTTTTGTCATGATAAGAGTATCCTTCATGGAAGGAACTTTACTAGGGAATACATTCATTGCACTGTATTAGATTAAGAGAGTTTTTAAAAGTGGATAGAAATATATATTAAGATAATGAATGGGATGTCGAATTTTCAATGAAATACATAAGGAATTTGAAAAAATCATTGCAAAAGCATTGAGTTTAATGGTAAAGTTCACATGAAGTTCACACGGAATTCACTTCATGCATTTAAAATGAACTCTGTGTGAAAAATAAAACTCTTGTTAAAAAATGGAACTTAATGAATATTTTACTTTGATAATATTGTAAAGTATTAAGTTTATAAGTTTTTTAAAGAGGATAGTAGGGAAAGGAAGTAAAGACAACTTATGAAAAAAGTAATTGCAGGTTTAGCAGCAGCTTCTGTAGTAGGTGTTGCAGTTCCAGGTATGGATTCTGCTCATGCACAAGTTTCAAACGAAGCGCTAAAAGAAATTAATGGACAAACTCAAACTCAAACGACTGTAACTGAAACAAAAACTGTAGAAACAAAATCTGACTTAAAATACACAGTAACTGCTGATGTATTAAATGTTCGTTCAGGTGCTGGTACAGGGCATAATGTTATTTCTAAAGTGAAATCAGGTCAAGTACTACAAGTAATTGGACAAGAAAACGGTTGGTTCAAAGTAACTGTAAACGGTCAAACTGGTTATGTAAGTGGTGACTTCGTAACGACTGGTGATCAAAAAGGAACTTCTACTGTTCAACAAGGAACAGGTACTTACACAGTAAACGTTTCTTCACTTAACGTACGTACAGGCCCAAGTACATCTCATACAGTATTAGGCTCTGTAAATAAAGGTAAAACAGTACAAGTTGTTAGTGAAGTACAAGATTGGTTTAAAATCAACTTCAATGGTGGAACTGGATACGTAAGCAAAGACTTCGTAACAAAAGGTGGTTCTGCTGTATCTAACCAAACACAACAACCAACTACAAACAACAATACTACTACAGTTCAAACTGGTGGTTCTTATGTTGTTAACACTGGTGCTTTAAAAGTACGTACAGGTCCAGCTACATACAACGCTGTAATCGGTGGCGTAACAAACGGTAAAGTATTAAACGTTACTGGCGCTGAAAATGGTTGGTACAAAATTAACCATAACGGTCGCACAGGTTACGTAAGTGCAGACTTTGTTAAGTTTGTAAAAGGCGGAGTAAACAACGTTACGAATAACGTTCAACAACCAGTTAAAGATGTACAAAAACCAACAACAGGTGGAGATACATCTTCAATCGCTGGATTCGCTAGATCTTTAAATGGTTCACCATACAGAACTGCTGGTACAACACCTGCTGGTTTTGACTGCAGTGGATTCATTCACTATGTATTAAATCAAACTGGTCATAAAGGCGCTCGTCAAACAGTTGCTGGATACTGGAGCTCTAAAACAAAAACTAGCAATCCACAACCAGGTGATTTAGTATACTTCCAAAATACTTATAAATCAGGTCCTTCTCACATGGGTGTTTACTTAGGAAACGGTCAGTTCATTAGTGCAGAAACTGATGCAACTGGTGTACGTATTAGTTCTGTAAGTAACTCTTACTGGAGCAAGCACATGTTAGGTTACACAAAAGCATACTAAGAAAAAGTAGTTTTATATACTTTTCGTATAGAGAAAAGGCTTTCCAGGGAAACTTGGGAAGCCTTTTTATAGTTGAATAGATCGGGAATGTAGTAGTTTTTACTGTAACTTCCCATTTAAAAATCGAGCGTATAGGTCATGAAAGTAGTTGGGACGAAATAAGTTTGCTGCATGTCCTGCTAACGGTATTTCTTTATATAAAACGTTAGGGAGAATGGACTTTAAATCAAAAAGACAAGATTTATAGAGATGATCATGTTCGCCCATTACCCATAGAATAGGGTGGGGAAGTGATTTTAATTTAGATTTTAAATCAAATTCTAAACGGTGTCGTAATGATTGGGCAATAATTGATGAGTGTAATTGCAATCCGAAACGGTAATAAATATTTCTTGAAATGACTGCGAACGGATTTGCCTTTAGTATGCCACTTGGAAAAATGGTATTTGCGTATTGAGAGAGCCATTTAGAGTAATCGTCTCCTCGCTTCTCCCAAAACTTTTGAAATACATTATATAAAAGGGAAGGATTATTATAATGTCCACCAATATGACAAATGCTTAATACTTTTTCTGGGTGCATTTGTGCAAAAATGGTAGAGATATAACAGCCGTAGCTTAAAGCGCAAATATGAGCTTTTTGAATGCCTTCTTTTTCGTATAAGTTCAATAATTGATCCACGAGACGCTGTAATGAAAATTCGATAGCTTCTCCTTTATCATCGCCGTGACCTAATAAGTCATAAGTAATAATGTTGTAAGAGGCAGAAAATCGTTTATGCTCTTTTTTGAAGGCACGACGATTGCCGACTAATCCATGAATAAAAATAATTGTTTCCTTTTCGGAATGTATATTTGTTTGCAAAAAGGATACTCCTTTCAATAACGGGAGATTTATATAGTATTGTAAATTGGTTATCTATCATTCGCATAGAATAATATTAAGTACCAGGTAATAATATCAGATGTTTATATCTGTTGTAAAGATGCGTTTTTATGTATATTTTGTAAAAATAGAAAAAGTGTGTTTACATTCAGTTTACATTCGTATTGTATTCTACTTTTAGAAAGAACAGTTTGGTTTAACACGAGGAGATGAACAGGAATGGAAGTTAAAAATGAAATAAAGAAAAAAGGGAGCTGGAGGCAGTTTTTACGCCTTATTCAAGATACAAATCCTCCGAAAGGGATTCTTGTTTTTGCGTTATTAATGAGTTTGCTTTCTACGGGAGCAAGTTTGTTTATTCCAATGTTAACAAAAGGATTAGTAGATAATTTTTCACTTTCATCAATTAGTACAGGACAAATTGTTGGGCTAGTTGCATTCTTTATTATGCAAACTGTAGCTGCAGGATTATCTATATATTTACTAAATTATATAGGACAGAAGATTGTAGCTGGACTGAGAGAACGTTTGTGGAAAAAGGTGCTTATATTGCCAGTATCTTATTATGACCAAAATAGAACAGGCGATACAATTAGCCGAATGACAAATGATACAGGAGTTGTGAAAACATTAATTTCTGAGCATTTGTCAAACTTATTAACAAGTGGTATTTCAATCGTCGGATCATTAATTGTACTATTTGTTTTAGATTGGAAAATGACACTTTTACTTTTAACGGTTATCCCATTATCAGTACTAATTTTAGTTCCACTCGGACGAAAAATGTATAAGATTTCAAAAGCACTTCAAGATGAAACAGCTTCTTTTACAAGTGTGCTAACGCAAGTATTATCAGAAATTCGTTTAGTGAAATCTTCAAATACAGAAAAAAGAGAATATGAAACAGGGAATACAGGTATACAAAAGTTATTGCAATTTGGTTTGAAAGAGGGAAAAGTGCAAGCGTTAATTTCACCAGTTATGTCGTTTGTTTTAATGGCACTGCTTGTTATTATCGTAGGGTATGGTGGAATGCGTGTTTCTAGCGGTGTGTTAACAACAGGGGAACTAGTAGCGTTTATTTTATATTTAGTTCAAATTATCATGCCGATGAGTCAATTATCTATGTTCTTTACACAATTCCAAAAGGCAATTGGTGCAACGGAAAGAATTAATACGATTTTAGAATATGAAGTAGAAGACCATGAAACTGGTGTGAAGGTTACAAACGCTAAGCAGCCAATCGTTCTGGAAAATGTACATTTTGAGTACAACGAAGAAGAGCAAGTCTTAAAAAATATTGATTTCACAATTGAATCAGGAAAAGTAACAGCGATTGTAGGGCCAAGTGGTAGCGGGAAAACGACGTTATTTTCATTATTAGAACGTTTTTATGAGCCGACTAGCGGTGCCATTAAATTAGGAAAAGACTCGATCACGAACTATTCATTACAGTCATGGCGACGTCAAATTGGTTACGTTTCACAAGATAGTCCGTTAATTGATGGAACGATTCGTGATAACATTTGTTACGGTGTTGAGGGTGAAGTAACAGATGAAGAAATCGAAAAAGTAGCAGCGATGGCATATGTTGATGCATTTATTCATGACTTACCAAACGGATATGCAACAGAAGTAGGAGAGCGCGGTGTGAAGCTTTCCGGAGGACAAAGACAGCGAATTGCGATTGCACGAGCTTTACTTCGAAACCCACAAATTCTTATGTTAGATGAAGCAACTTCAAGTTTAGATAGTAAATCAGAGTCTGTCGTTCAAAAGGCATTAAATAACTTAATGAAAGGCAGAACAACGTTAGTTATTGCAAATAGGCTTTCTACAGTTGTAGATGCAGATAAAATTATCTTTATTGAAAAAGGGAACCTTACAGGAAGTGGTACGCACGATGAATTATTACGTACACATGACATGTATCGTGACTTTGCAACGCAACAATTGAAAATTAAAGAGGGCGCATTATAAAATATAAGGATGTTAAGTAGAAAGGAAATGGTTCCTTTGATACCTAAAATTTTAATAGTAGACGACGATCCGCATATTAGAGAACTTGTTACTGTATTTTTAGAGCGGGAAGGTTTTCAAACATATGAGGCAATTGATGGACTGGATGCTCTTCAGAAAATAGATGAAGTGAAAGTTGATATGGTTATTCTTGATATTATGATGCCGAATATGGATGGATTTGATGTATGTTTTGAATTAAGGAAATACTATGATATTCCGATTTTGATGCTAACTGCTAAAGGGGAAACATCTCAAAAAGTAAAAGGATTTCACCTTGGCACGGATGATTATCTTGTAAAACCATTTGATCCGATAGAACTAGTAGTGAGGGTAAAGGCACTACTGAAACGTTACCAAATTACAGTGTCGCAATCGATTCAAGTTGGAGATGTACAGTTAAATCGTAAAACATTTGAAGTTTCAGTTGGAGAACAAACGGTTACGTTACCGTTAAAAGAATTCGAATTGCTCTTTACTTTAGGTTCTAAAGCAGGAAGAACGTGTTCGAGAGAGCAATTAATTGAAGCTGTATGGGGATATGATTTTGAAGGAAATGAACGTACATTAGATGTTCATATAAATCGGTTACGTGAGAAGTTCCAAGAAGAGAAGTCGAAATTTAGTATTAAAACGATAAGAGGATTAGGGTATCGTTTAGAGGTAAGTAAATGAGAAAAAGAAAACGAATGAGTAAGTTGAAGATGCTGAAAGTAATTGGAGCGGTAATAGCACTTTTTTCTTTTCTCACTATAATTTGGTCTATAGCTTTTTATATATCATCAAGTGTAATGAATGCGCTTGAAATACAAGTATCGCCTTTTGTTACTTTTCTAATTAGTGATATGGTCGGCTTTATATTTATTGTTCTTATCTGGGTATTGATCGGGGTATTAATGAGACCCAAGCGAGAGGCAATGATTTGGACTATTATTGAACCGATACAAAAAATTGCAAAAGGGGACTTCTCGGTAAAAATACGAAATGAAGAGAAATATGATGGAGAAATTGGTGTGCTCGTAAAAAGTATAAATGATATGACAGATGAACTGAATACGATGGAGAAAATGCGCCAGGAATTTGTATCGAATGTTTCTCATGAAATACAGTCACCATTAACTTCTATAAAAGGATTTGCTAGAGCACTACAAGATATTAATCTTCCTGAGGAAAAAAGAAAGCATTATCTTACCATTATTGAAACAGAAACGACGAGATTATCTAAACTAAGTCAAAACTTACTGAAACTCACCCTATTAGAGTCGGAAGAATATACACCAGAAAGAGCGACTTATCGATTAGATCAACAGTTAAAGCAAATTGTGTTAAATAGTGAACCGCTCTGGGCTGAAAAAGAAATTGAGTTAGACCTTGATTTAGACAAAGTGCATATTACTGCTGATCAAGAAAGTATGAGTCAAGTTTGGATTAATTTAATTCATAATAGTATTAAATTTACTCCAAGTGGTGGTACGATTTCAATCAAGTTAAAAGAATATGAGACATTAGTGGAAGTGCGTATTCGTGATTCGGGAATTGGAATATCCGAAGAACAGAAACAACATATTTTTGAACGTTTTTATAAAGCGGACTCTTCACGAAATCGTGCTTATGGAGGAAGTGGCTTAGGATTGGCCATCGTAAAAAAAGTACTCGACCTTCATCAAGGAGAAATAAAAGTCGAAAGTGAGGAAGGGAATGGGACAGAATTTATTGTGTGTATTCCTAAATATAAAGAGAAATGGTGTTAGGAGGATATCTTCTAACACTATTTCTCTTTATAAATACATTTACCATTGCTGCAGCTATATTGATAAGCTTTTCCTTCGCTATTCATACGGTATGAGTAATCAGATTCTTTATCTTTCTTAAAGTTAACGTATGCTTCTGCACCGTTTTTATCATTGTCTATATCAATGAATTGAACGCTTCGTATAGAATAATCTCTTTTTTCACTTAAACCTTTTTCTTCTAAGTTTGTATGAATACCCTCTACTAACTCGTCAAACAATAACCAGTTTAAATTAAGATTTTCAAAGGACTCAGTATGTCTTCCTAAAATGCCGTTGTCTTGTATTATTTTTTTATTATTATCGTATGTATAAGAGTATGTAAAATAAGGTTCGTCTTTATATACTACTGTTGCATAATAGCCGATATTATAAAGAGGAGTATATTTTCCGGTTATGCTTTGTATTTCTTTTTGTTTATATCCTTTTATTGTATGGACATAATCGCTAGTATCTTTTTCTATTACTTTATAATGTAGTGGATTACCAAATATAAAGTACATAGCCAAAAATATGATACATAGTCCGACTGCAGTTAGTGACAAGAACCATTTTTTTCTTTTCATACACATATCCTCTCCTATGGTGGATTTATTTTATTTTACATAAATAATGGCAAAAAGATGAGACTTATAAATAAAAACTTTCTATAGTTACCTACAAGTAACCTACGCACATGAAAGTGCATCATTGCCTTTTTACATAAACATAGATACAATTTTAATATAATACATAACAGAGATCATTAAGGAGTGTTATACTTGGCAGAATTATTACAAGGTAAAAATGCTTTAATTACAGGAGCAGGTAGAGGTATTGGTCGTGCTGTAGCGATTGCATTAGCGAAAGAGGGCGTAAATGTAGGTCTTTTAGCTCGTTCAGAAGAAAACTTAAAAGCAGTTGCAAAAGAAGTAGAAGCAGAAGGCGTAAAAGCTGTTATTGCGACTGCTGATGTTTCTTCATATGAAGAAGTGACTACTGCGATTGAGACGTTAAAAAGCGGTTTAGGATCTATCGATATTTTAATTAATAACGCTGGTATTTCTAAATTTGGTAAGTTTTTAGAATTAGACGTTGCTGATTGGGAAAAAATCATTCAAGTAAACTTAATGGGTGTATACTATGCAACTCGTGCAGCTTTACCAAGTATGATTGAACAACAATCTGGTGATATCATTAACATTTCATCTACAGCAGGACAAAAAGGTGCACCGGTAACAAGTGCATATAGTGCTTCTAAATTTGGTGTTCTTGGCTTAACAGAATCGTTAGCGATGGAAGTTCGTAAGCATAACATTCGTGTAACGGCTTTAACACCAAGTACAGTAGCAACTGATATGGCTGTAGATTTAGGATTAACTGATGGAAATCCGGATAAAGTTATGCAAGCAGAAGATATTGCAGAGTTTATCGTAGCGCAGCTGAAATTAAATAAACGTACATTTATTAAATCAGCAGGACTTTGGTCTACTAATCCGTAAGGGATACATGTATAAACAAAAGAAGGGATATCTATTTTGTAATGAAGTAGATGTCCCTTCTTTATTTTTTGTATACGAGACGGAATTTTCGGTATAATCAAAAGTGAATAGTAGAAATGCATTGAAAAATTGAAGGGATGGTATTTTCATGAGTATGGTTGAGAAATGGACGGCCGTTGATCAATATGTGAGTGATGTATTAATACCGAAAGATTCTATATTAGAAGAAGTTCTTCAAGCAAATGCTACAGCTAATTTACCGGCACATGAAGTATCGCCAACGCAAGGGAAGTTTTTACAACTATTAGTACAAATTCAAGGAGCTCGTAACATTTTAGAAATTGGTACTCTAGGCGGATATAGCACGATATGGCTTGCAAGGGGATTGTCATCGGGAGGACGAGTTGTTACATTGGAAGCAAGTGAAAAGCATGCTGACATTGCGCGTAGCAATACTGAGCGTGCTAGTTTGAATGATAGAATTGAAGTGCGAACAGGATTAGCTTTAGATTCTTTACAGCAAATCGAAAATGAGAAGTATGAACCATTTGACTTTATTTTTATAGACGCTGATAAACAAAATAACCCTGCTTATTTTGAATGGGCACTGAAATTATCACGACCGGGGACTGTAATTATTGGAGATAACGTAGTACGTGAAGGAGAAGTTATTGACAATACTAGTAATGATCCTCGCGTACAAGGGATACGTCGTTTCTATGAGCGAATAGCTGCTGAGCCGCGTGTAAGTGCTACAGCGCTTCAAACGGTCGGTAGTAAAGGGTACGATGGATTTATAATGGTGGTCGTAAAAGAATAACGAAAGGAGATAAATAGAATGAAAAAGATGTTTGGAAAATTATAATATGTATCGTATACAACGCAGTTAGCTCGTGGACCTCCTATATATATCACTATATTTTATATGAAAAAATTGGAGGTTGTGAGTAGATGAGAACTGAAAAAGAAATGTTAGACTTAATTATAAATACAGCAAAAGAGGATGAAAGAATTCGAGCTGTTATCATGAATGGATCGCGTGTGAATCCAAATGTGAAAAGAGACTGTTTTCAAGACTATGATATTATGTATGTTGTAAAAGATATACGCTCTTTTACGTCTAATCATAATTGGATACGTAGATTTGGAGAAATAATGATTGTACAAATGCCAGAAGAAATGTCATTAGTTCCTGCGGACGAAGACGGGAAATTTCCGTATTTAATGCAGTTTATGGATGGGAACCGAATCGATTTAACGTTAGTTCCAGTTGATTTAATAGATATATTTGTAGGGCAAGATAGTTTAAGTAAACTGCTTCTTGATAAAGATGATTGTATGGATGAATTTCCACGAGCAAGCGATAGGGATTACTTAATAAAAAAGCCTACAGAAAAAGAGTTTTTGGATTGCTGTAATGAGTTTTGGTGGTGTAGTACGAATGTGGCAAAAGGACTATGGAGAGAAGAACTTTCTTATGCGAAAGGGATGATTGATGGTCCAGTGCGAGATATGTTCATCGTAATGCTAGAATGGCATATTGGTATGAAAACAGACTTTACAGTTAATGCAGGGAAGTTTGGAAAGCATTTCGAGCAATATATTGAAAAAGATATGTGGGTGCAATTTAAAAGGACATTTTCTAATGCAGAATATGAAAACATATGGGAGTCATTCTTTGTCACGTGTGATTTATTTAGAGAAGTGGCGAATGAAATTGCTAACACATATGGATATCAATATCCGCAAGATGATGATAAAGTGACGAACTATTTAAAACATGTGAAAGCTTTGCCAAAAGATAGTACATCGATTTATTAATAATATAAAGCAGTAAGACTGTCCTAATTAAGGACAGTCTTATTTTTGTTTATGAATAACAATTTCTCTAACAAAGTGCAGATGAATCACATATGAAAATTTAGGGAGGTTTTTTATCATGTATTATTTTTATTCGCCAGAAATGTTTGCTCCATATCAATGGGGACTAGAACGAGATGTTTCGTATGCGTATATGCCATATAACTCATTTTATTATGGAGACTATATAAGCACATTGCCATACGAATATATCCCTCAAAACTATGAAGTACAAATGAAAGCAGATGAGCGTGGATCGTGGACACCATTTTTATGGGTCGAAAAATATGCGTACGCATTTTCAGGACCGTACAATAAAGCGGAAGTCGCTCTTACATTTGATGATGGACCGGATTTAGAATTCACGCCAAGAATATTAGATAAGTTAAAACAACATAATGTAAAAGCTACTTTTTTCCTGCTTGGTGAAAATGCAGAAAAGTTTCCGAATGTAGTGAAGCGTATTGCGAATGAAGGGCATGTAATTGGCAATCATACGTATAGCCATCCAAATTTAGCGAAAGTAAATGAGCCTGAGTACCGTAATCAAATTATAAAGACGGAAGAAATATTAAATCGTTTAATTGGTTATGCACCGAGGTTTATACGTCCGCCGTATGGTGAAATACTTGAAAATCAATTGAAGTGGGCAACTGAGCAAAATTTTATGATTGTACAGTGGAGTGTTGATACGGTTGATTGGAAAGGTGTAAGTGCTGATACGATTACAAATAATGTGTTAGGAAACTCATTTCCTGGTAGTGTCATACTTCAACATTCAACTCCAGGTGGGCATTTGCAAGGATCTGTAGAGGCACTAGACAAAATTATTCCACAGTTAAAAACGAAAGGGGCACGCTTTGTAACACTTCCAAGTATGTTTCAAACATCGAAAGAGAGAAAATAAAGTGGAATTTAATTGAGTCGGGTTTTGTCAATTATCCATTGAGTATAAGCTCTCGTTAATCGGACTTGTACGGGCGAACCATGCCTTTGCAGAAATTTGAGGTAAGATTATTATTGCTCGCACGTAAATAGTAAGATAAAGAATAGGACTCCTGAGTAATGTACGCTGAGAGTCCTATTTTATTTACAAGCTATTATTTTTTAGTAATTCTTTTCCTTGTTCTACAACAAATTCATAGTACGCAAGATCATACGGATAAATATCTTCAAATGTTATCGTAATCGGGTTACTGTTTAAAACTGAAATAGTCGTTAAAGATGAAATCTCTCTTTTTAATAGTTGTAGAAAAGAAGTTGCATGTATTTTCATCATATCGTCTACTTCTTCACCTGGTGCGAATGGAAGTGGCTGGATGACATTGTGAAAATACATATGACAAAACTCGCGATCCGTAAGATTTGAAATTTCATAATCTATTGTAAAGATTCCTTTGTATGCTAAATCAGTCGTTTGAAAGGAAAGTCCTAATTCTTCTTCAATTTCACGAAGACCACCAATTTGTACATCTTCATCATGCATAATATGTCCAGCTGAAGTAATATCCCATATAAGTGGAGCTTCTTTCTTATTTTTAGAGCGTAATTGGAAATATAAAAACATATCTGCATCATCTTTTTCTACAAACCAACAATGAAATGTTTCGTGCCAATCACCGTCACGGTGCGCTTCATCACGTAATTTCTTCCCAAGTATGTTTCTTTCAGTATCAAATATAGTTAACCACTCTGCCATTTAAATTCCCCTTTCTGCAAATTTTATTATACAATATTTGTATTGAATTTTGGGAAAATAAAGAAAAAGGGGTCGTTATTAGTGGGAATAGAGGGTAAGGAAATAAAATCGATTATTTCAACAGAGAAGGAATTACGGGAAATATTGGGGCAACCAAGTGAACGAGCTTTAAAAAAAGTTATTTCATCATTAGACCACCATTGCGTAGATTTTCTGTCTAAATCTCCTTTTCTAGTATTATCTACGGCAAATAAATTAGGAGAGTGTGATGCTTCGCCGAGAGGAGATGCACCTGGATTTGTATACGTATTCAATAATAATAAAATTATCATTCCAGAAAGACCAGGCAATCGTCGTATAGACTCCATTTTGAATATTATTTCCAATCCACGTGTAGGATTAATCTTTTTTATTCCAAGTCTTGGGGAGACACTCAGAATAAATGGCCCAGCGTATATTACAAACGACGAAGAAATTTTGCAAGAAATGCAGGTGAATGGACGCAATCCGTTACTTGGAATTGTTGTTGAAATAGAAGAGTGTTATATTCATTGTGCAAAAGCTTTTATTCGTTCTAAGATGTGGGATCCAGAATCTTGGTTGAATAAAAAAGAGTTACCTTCAGCAGCAAAAATGTTGCTAGAGCATGCGAAAGTGAATGCTTCAGAAGAAGATGTTGCACGTTCTTTAGAAGAAAGTTATACGAAAAGATTGTATTGAAAATTTTATTGCTATAATTTTTTCGAGGTGAATATGTACGTGTTTTAGAATGGAATATTTATATATGAACCGTTGATTTACAAACTGGAGAAATAACCAAATAGGTAAATTGAGTGGCAGTTACATAATGCTATTGTGAAATACAATAAAAAAATGTCTTGAAAATAGTTAGGAAAAATAGGCTTGCTTTTTAAAAAATTGATAACTATAATAAGTTAACAAATAGACATGAACGAAAAAGTAATGATAAGGACACGAAATCATTTTTACGGTTTACAGAGAGGGAAGTCAAGGGTGTGAGCTTCCTAACACGAGAAATGGTTTTACCACCTTTGAACTTCAATAGTGAACGAGCAATCTAGTAATTATTGACGGTATCAGCCGTTATCTGAACTTGAGCAATCTAGGGGGAAATATGTCTAGATTGGAACAAGGGTGGAACCACGAAAACACACTCGTCCCTTTCCTAGGGACGAGTGTGTTTTTTTACGGATCTTAAGATTGAAAATTTTAAATAATTAAAAAATAGTATTGATTTTGTTTTTTATGCGAGTATAATGAGTTAACAAATAAACATGAACGAAAAAGTAACGATAAGGACACGAAATCATTTTTACGGTTTACAGAGAGGGAAGTCAAGGGTGTGAGCTTCCTAACACGAGAAATGGTTTTACCACCTTTGAACTTCAATAGTGAACGAGCAATCTAGTAATTATTGACGGTATCAGCCGTTATCTGAACTTGAGCAATCTAGGGGGAAATATGTCTAGATTGGAACAAGGGTGGAACCACGAAAACACATTCGTCCCTTTCCTAGGGATGAGTGTGTTTTTTTATTACTTTGAAAGGAGGTGCTGTAACATGAAACGATTTGTACGTACGGAAATAACCACCACCTGCACAATTAAAAGGCAGAGCAAGGTGATTGATAGAGATAAAAAACAAAATTGTAGGAGGAGATTAGAAGATGAATAACGTTATTAATGTTGGGGTGTTAGGATTAGGTACAGTCGGAAGTGGTGTTGTCCATATTTTGAAAGAACATTATAAAAAAATCGCTCTTGATACAGGATATGAAGTAAAGGTAAAGACAGTCGTTGTACGTGATTTAGAAAAAGAACGTGATGTTTGCATCGATGGAATCGTAGTAACAAGTCATGTCGATGAAGTTCTAAATGATTCAAATATTGATATTGTAGTAGAGGTAATGGGCGGAATTGAAGAAGCAAAACAGCATATTGTTAAGGCTTTACGAAATAAGAAACATGTCGTAACAGCAAATAAAGATTTAATGGCTGTATACGGTGCGGAGCTTCTCCAATTAGCGAATGAAAATGATTGTGATCTATGTTATGAGGCAAGTGTAGCGGGTGGTATTCCAGTGTTAAGAGGATTAACGGACGGATTAGCTTCAGATCAAATTGAAAAAATAATGGGAATTGTAAATGGCACAACAAATTATATGTTAACAAAGATGAGTCAAAAGGGATGGTCTTATGAAGAGGCTTTACAGGAAGCACAAAAATTAGGTTTTGCAGAATCGGATCCGACTGCAGATGTAGATGGATTAGATGCAGCGAGAAAAGTAGCAATTCTTGCAAATTTAGGTTTTTCGATGAATGTTTCTTTAGATGATGTGCAAGTAAGAGGGATTCGAAAGGTCGAAAAAGAAGATTTACAAATGGCTGAAAAGTTAGGGTTTACTATGAAATTAATTGGTAAAGCAGAGAAACAAGGATCAGCCATTCATTTAAGTGTAGAACCGACTCTTTTACCAAGTCATCATCCATTATCAAATGTAAATAATGAATTTAATGCCGTATATGTTCACGGTCAAGCAGTAGGAGAAGTAATGTTTTACGGACCTGGAGCAGGTAAATTGCCGACTGGTTCTGCTGTAGTAAGTGATATTATTTCAATCGTTAAAAATATGAATCAAGTTCAGAAAAATAAAAGTGCGTTAAAAGAACCAGAACCATATGAATTACAAGGGGATGAAGAAGTCTTTTCGAAATATTTCTTACGTATCTCATTACGAGATGAACCTGGGATGTTACAAAAAATAACAGAATGTTTCGTTAATTATTCTGTAAGTTTAAAAGAAGTTATTCAATTACCTTTAAATCGTGAACTTGCAGAAGTCGTTGTTGTGACACATCAAACTTCAAAGTATCAATTCGAACGAGTTTTAGGGGCGATAGAAGATGTCGCAAGTGAAATAAACAGTTACTACATTATTGAGGAGGAAAAACAATATGTATAAAGGACTATTAAACCAATATGCTTCTTATTTACCTGTAAATGAAAACACACCTGATGTGAGCTTAATGGAAGGAAATACACCCCTTATTCCGTTATTAAATATATCAAAACAATTAGGGATTCAGTTATACGGTAAGTACGAAGGAGCGAATCCGACAGGTTCTTTTAAAGATCGTGGTATGGTAATGGCAGTCGCAAAGGCGAAAGAAGAAGGTTCGGAGGCCATTATTTGTGCATCGACAGGTAATACATCAGCATCGGCTGCCGCATACGCAGCACGCCTTGGAATGAAATGTGTTATCGTAATACCGGAAGGAAAGATTGCGCATGGAAAATTAGCGCAAGCAGTTGCCTATGGTGCTGAAATCATTTCAATAGAAGGAAATTTTGATGATGCACTAAAGGCTGTAAGAAATATTGCTGCAGAAGAGCCGATTACGTTAGTAAACTCTGTAAATCCTTATCGAATTGAAGGGCAAAAAACAGCAGCATTTGAAATTTGTGACCAATTGCAAAGTGCACCAGATGTTTTAGCGATTCCTGTTGGGAATGCCGGGAATATTACAGCGTACTGGAAAGGTTTCTGTGAATATGAGAAAGAAAAAGGCTATAGAAAGCCAAGAATTCACGGATTTGAAGCGGAAGGAGCAGCTGCTATTGTAAAAGGGCATGTCATTGAAGAGCCCGAAACAATTGCAACAGCGATTCGCATCGGTAACCCAGCAAGTTGGTCATATGCTGTAGAGGCTGCCGAGCAATCTCACGGTGAAATAGATATGGTATCAGATGAAGAGATTTTACATGCGTATAGATTATTAGCAAAATTGGAAGGGGTTTTCGCTGAGCCAGGATCAAATGCTTCATTAGCGGGCGTAATTAAACATGTTCAATCTGGAAAAATCAAAAAAGGAGAAACAGTTGTTGCAGTTTTAACTGGAAATGGCTTGAAAGATCCTGATATCGCAATTTCTTCTAATACATTAGATATTGCAAGTGTTTCAAATAATTTAGAACAAATTAAGGAGCATATTAAAGGGGTGATTATGTCGTGATACCATTAAGTATTCGTGTTCCTGCTAGTACAGCAAATGTTGGACCTGGATTTGATTCAGTAGGAATAGCTTTGTCATTATATTTAAATGTAGTAGTAAAAGAAAAAGCTGATAAATGGCAAGTAATCCATTCCTTTGAAGAGTCTATTCCGACAGACGATAAAAATTTAATCGTAAGCACGGCATGTAAAGTATGTCCTTCTTTATCACCCCATATAATAGAAGTTACTAGTAATATCCCACTAACAAGAGGACTAGGAAGTAGCGCATCAGCAATTGTAGCTGGGATAGAGCTTGCGAATCAACTAGGCAATTTGAACTTAACTACTAATCAAAAAGTTCAAATTGCTACAAATCTTGAAGGACATCCTGATAATGTTGCTGCTTCTATATTGGGAGGGACTGTAATCGGAGCACTTGATGGAAAGGATGTTTCTGTTGTAAGAATTGAAAGTAAGGAATTAGGCGTAATTTCTCTTATTCCAAATGAAGAGCTAAATACAGATGAAAGCCGATCTGTATTACCAGATATGTTTCCGTTTCATGAAGCAGTAAAGGCTAGTGCGATAAGCAACGTATTAGTAGCTGCGTTTTGTCAAAAGAAATGGGAAGTTGTAGGAGAAATGATGGAAAGAGATCATTTTCACGAGCCATATCGTTTAGAGCTCGTACCGTTATTACCATCTATACGTAAATGTGCAAAAGAATTCGGAGCATATGGCACAGCACTTAGTGGCGCAGGACCATCTATTTTTATTTTAACGCCGTATGAGAAACGTCAAGAAATTGCTGAGCAATTAGCGAGAGTATTTACGTCTATGAAAGTGTGTGAGTTAGAAATTGATCATAGAGGGACTACTGTAAATAAGAAAGAACATATTGAATTATAAAGAAAGCTAGCATCGCTAGCTTTCTTTATGTTGTAAATATCTTTTAAGTTTGCATATAAAAGAAAAATATTAATGTATAATTTAGTAAAGAGTGTATTAATTTGGAGGTGATCGTATGAAGAAAGAATCACCGGAAGAAAAAAGAGAACTTATAAGGCAAAGTGAATTGAAAAATAATCCTACAGGTTCTTTAAAGGATGGACTTAACAGAGCTGAAACAGGTAGTCCAGTTGATATGACGGGTGGTATGAATTGGAAAGGTACAGGGCTAGTAATTTTAGTGCTAGTTTTAGGATATATTATATACACTTATTTTTTTAGTTAAGAAATGCATGTTAAAACTTTGAATGATTTGCTTTCATATTTAGTGAGGATAAAAGACCACGGTTAGAGTACTACATATATATTCTAAGCAGATAATAGTTGTTCATATACACTTATTTTTAATACTCAAAATAGAGCTAGCGTTATGCTGGCTCTATTTTTTTGCCATATTCCTGTAACAAAGCCCCTGTATATTCAGTGGTGGAGGTGCAGAAGATGAAAAAAATGATAGCGATATGTCTGCTTACAACTATGTCATTTTCGACTTTAGTCGGGTGTGATGTAAAAGATAACAATGCTGTACAAAGGTCTAAAATAAAGAAAGCGACATATAAAGAGTTTACTTACGATGTAAATCCAGAGACTTTCACGTTAATTGTAGAACATGACGGTGTAAAGGAACAGGCGTCACAGCCGTTGCCGAAAATGAAGGTGTCGAATGTAAAAAAAGACAAGGGTCGCACATCTTGGGAATATCCAGATCAAAAAGTAAAAGTGAATCTAGTAAAGAAAAAAGATCACTTAAATATCGAGGTGGAATCGACTGGTGCAGAAAGCTTTACATGGCCGAAAGTACAAGCTGAAACTTATACACTTCCGTTATGGGAAGGGAAGCAAATTCCGAGTAATGATGAAAATTGGAAAAAGTTTTTAAAGGATGATGCATATTCATTTGCTGAATCATTTTCTATGAAGTTTTTTGCATTAAATGGTTCGAAATATTCCATTGTATATATTGCGAACAATATGTTTAATAATGAATTGAAATTTCATTCGGATCCGAAAATAGGATTTGATTTCATACATGAATTTCCGCGTATAAATAAAAACAAAACATATGGATTTCAGTTATACGTGACAAATAATGATGCAGTTAGTATTGCGAAACTATATAAAGACAATATCGCTCGAAAAGGTGAATTCAAAACATTAGAAGAAAAGGCTAGAAAAAATAAAGAGATAGAAAAGCTTTACGGCGCAGCTCATTTTTATTTTTGGAATCAAAATGGCTTATCAGAAAGTAATGTAAATTGGCAAAAGTTAAGAGAGCAAATAAATAGTCCTGTGTTCAGTCATATAAAAGAGCTTATTCAAAAGAATAGTTCAGAGCCTGGGGAGCTGAATGTATTTGAGCAAGTAAATAAACAAGATTTTGTTGATAAGTATCAAAAAAATATTATTCTGCGTTATATGAATGAAGTATTATCAATGAAGGAATTGTATAAAGAGGACATTTTCCTAAAAGTTGATCAGAAAGCTAGTGAGTTATTAAACAAAGGTGTAGATCATTTATCGAAGATGGAGTTATATAACTTAAATAAGCATGTATTAAAGTCGGTGCTCGGTGATGCGGTTGAAGAAGTAAGTAAATGGGGTAAGGCAGATGGAACGGATATTATAAAGGAAATGAAAGCGGCAGGAATAGATAATGCTTGGATTGGGTTACCGAACTGGGAACAAGGGTATATGCAGCCTGATTTCGTGACAGAAGCTAAGAAAATGGGATATTTAGTTGGTCCGTATGATTCTTACCATTCTATTCACGAAAAAGCTGATAAAAATTGGAATACAGCTTCTTTTACTGATCCATCGTTATATGAAGAGGCAACTGTGACGAAGAGAAATGGAGAAAAGGTGCAAGGGTTTTTAGGTAGAGGACGAAAATTAAATCCAACTTTATCTCTTCCTAGTGTAAAAGAACGAATGAACGATATATTACAAAATGGACCTAAATACAATTCATGGTTTATTGATTGTGATGCAACAGGTGAAATTTATGATGACTATTCGGCTAAACATATAACGACACAAGAACAAGATTTAAAAGCAAGATTACAACGAATGGATTATATTGCGCAGGAAAAAGGTATGGTAGTTGGCTCTGAGGGCGGAAATGATTTTGCAAGTAGCACAATTGCATTTGCCCACGGCATTGAAACGCCTGTTATTAAATGGGACGATGATGATATGAGGAAAAACAAAACAAGTCCGTATTATGTGGGCGGATATTGGTCACCGAATCAAAATGTTCCAGAAAAATATGCAAAACAAGTACCGTTAAAAGAAGAGTATAAACAAGTGTATTTAAATCCTGTATATTCAGTACCGTTATATAAATTAGTATACAATGATTCTGTAATTACAACGCATCACTGGGAATGGGGAAGTTTGAAAGTGAAAGATGAGGTCGGAAACCGTATGCTATACGAATTATTGTATAACGTTCCTCCGTTGTACCATTTAGATGAAGTAGAGTGGAGTAAGCATAAAAAAGAAATTACGCAGCATCTGAAAGTTTGGAATGAAGTTCATGAAAAGGCAGTGAAAGAAGCAATGACGAATTTTGCATATTTGTCAGAAGATAAGTTAGTACAAGCAGCTTCGTATGGGGAAAATATTAAAATTATTGTAAATTTCTCAAATGAAGATATGGAAATAGAAAAGACGAAAATAAAAGCAAAATCAGCTTTCATTATTAATAATGGAAAGCAAACTATGTATACACCAAACCAATAAAATTATAATATATAAATTTTATCGTATTTTTGTATAAATAGTGACTTGCCAAAAATAAGTACAAGAGTATAATGTGAAATGGAGTACATATTGGATTCATGCAGTAACCTTACAAAATTGTAAGGTAATTGAAAGGAAATTCAATATGAAGGTTAATAGACTTGCATTATAATTGGGAAAGAGAAAGAGAGGCGAATGGATATGAGCTCTGAATTAGAACAGAATACAAGAAGCAGTAAAAAACGTTCTAAAAGAAAGTCAATAAAATGGTTCATTTTAATTCCATTTTTCCTACTTATTTTTGGTGGAGTAGGATATGGATCGTTAATATATAATAAAGCAAAAGCAGTGGTAAGTGATGCATATGCACAAATTGATAAGTCATCGAAGCGTGATAAAGAAGTTGAACCTTTAAAGGATAACATTTCAATTCTAATCATGGGTGTTGATGGTAGTGAAATGAGAAAAAGTCAATACGGAGAAGCTGTTCGAACAGATGCACTTTTATTAGCAACAATTAATAAAGATGATAAATCAGTTAAATTAGTAAGTATTCCGCGTGATTCACGTGTATATATTCCATCTAGAAAGAAATTAGATAAAATTACACATGCACACGTATTTGGTGGTGTGGAAAGTACACGGGATACGGTGGAAAGATTTTTAAATGTTCCTGTTGATTATTATGTGAAGTTTAACTTTGAATCATTCGTACAAATTGTCGATTCACTTGGTGGCATTGATATTGATGTACCAGTTACTTTCACAGAACAAGATAGTAAAGACCAAGCTGGTATGATCCATTTAGAAAAGGGTTATCAACATTTAAATGGAGAGCAAGCACTTGCGCTTGCAAGAACGCGTAAAATTGACAGTGATGCAATGCGTGGTCAAAGACAGCAACTTGTAATTGAAGCAATTGCTAAAAAAGCAATGTCTGTCCAATCAATTAGTAAAATGGGCTCATTACTTGATGCAGTTGATAAAAATATGAAAACGAACTTAACTTTCGATGATATGCTTGCTATTACGAAAAATATGGCAGGGTCTAACTTGGAAATGGAAAAAATGCAAATTGAAGGTACAGATAAACGTATCGGTGGTATTTATTATTACATTCCAAACGAAAAAAATGTGAAAGATATTTCAAAAAAATTAAATGATCATCTAGGTGTAACACCAAAATCAGTTCGAAATGAATAATAAAAAAAGATTGGCTTCTGCCAATCTTTTTTTATCGGAATTGATTTGTAACTTTTCTGTAACGATTTTTTATTGTAGAAAAATTATACTCATATGTATGAGAATATTGGAGAAGTAAAAAGTAAAAAGAAATAATTAAAATCTGTAATAAGGAAAGATATTATATGCAGAAATGGATAGGCATTATGGGAATCATTTTTATGTTGACTGGATGTAAAATGTCTGAAGCTCCAACAAATTTAATGGAAGCTCCTGCCAATGAGAAATGGATTAATGAACTAAAAGAGCAAATAGATAAAGATTTGCCTGTTAATTATCGATTGCTTACTCCAATGTCTAATGAAGATAAACAGATGATTTGGTCAATGGATTTTAAACAAGATAATAAAAAAGAAGCCATCATATTTTATAAATTACCGAATGAAGATCATAGCGTATATTTAGCTGTATATGAGGAAAGCGGCAATGGGTGGAAAATAAAGTCTACGCAAAAATTTGATGGTGGAGATGTAGATATCGTTGAAGTTGGTGATTTCACAGGGAACGGGAAGCGAGAGTTATTAATTGGAATCTCTGTAAGTCGTGAATCGCTAGAACATGTTATGTATGTTTTTTCGGAAGAAAATGAAGATATGAAGGAGATTTATAATCGACGTTATACAAAGTTATTTATAGATGATCTAAATAGAAACGGTCTTAATGATTTAAGCCTTGTTACGTATGAAAAAGATGAGAAGTTGACAGTTGAATTCATTGAACAATTTAAGACTTTATCTGAAGCGTCATTCGATCCATTTATAAATAGCATTCAAAGAATACAAATGGGCCGTATTTCAAAATCACAAAAGGCGATTGTAATTGATGCAGGAATTGGCGCTCATTCAGGTATAACGTATGTAGCAAAATTTGATGAGAATCATTATGAGGTACTACCTATAGATGGGAAAGAAGATTTGTTCAATGAATATGTTGTAGAAAGTAAAGATGTTAATGAAGACGGCATTATTGAATTTGTTCGTACTGTACGTCCAAAAGGTTGGGAAGATAAACCACATGGTGATAGCCCGCTCTTTGAACGTTACATACAGTGGAGTGAATCTGGAATTAAACCAATTGAAGAAAGATATATCGATATAGAAAAAGGGTATTATGTAAAAATTCCTAAAGAGTTAATAGGAAAAATTACGATACCAGATCAGCAAAAGGAATCAAATTCCCAAAAGTTTTTGGATATAAGTAAAAACGACATATGGCTTGAAGTCTACATTTTTAAGCGAAAAGAATGGTTCAAAATAAAAGGATATGAGGCAGCAGTTAAAACGGCTTCTCACGTATATGCAGTACCAAAACAACCTAAGTTTGAAAAAGTGAAAGTATATATAAAACCGCTAGCGGATTATCAACAAGAGTAGGGAGGTGGAAATTATGCCAACAATTTTAGTTTTAGAAGATGAAATGCCTATTCGTAGTTTTATTGTCTTAAATTTGAAACGTGCTGGATTTTATGTGTTAGAAGCTAGTACTGGAGAAGAGGCGTTACAAATTTTATGTGAACATACTGTAGATGTAGCATTGCTTGATGTAATGTTACCGGGAATTGATGGTTTTCAAGTTTGTAAAGCGATCCGAGAAGGAAATAAAAAAATGGGCATTATTATGTTAACAGCACGTGTACAAAATGAGGATAAAGTACATGGACTAGGGATTGGTGCAGATGATTATATTGCAAAGCCGTTTAGTCCAGTGGAATTAACTGCACGTATACAATCTTTATTAAGAAGAATAGAGGTACATGAAGAAAAAACAAATATAATTATGTCTGGTCCGTTTTCGTTACACATTATTGAAGAAAGAGTATATAAAGGTGGACAATTAATTGATTTAACCCCTACAGAGTATATGATATTACAGTATTTAATGAATCAGGCTTCAAAGCCCGTTTCGCGTGATGAAATTTTAAATATGATTTGGGGAAACAATTATGTAGGCGAGACGAAAGTAGTAGATGTAAATATGAGACGGCTACGTCAAAAGATAGAATGTAATCCATCAGAACCTGAATTTATTCTTACTGTGTGGGGAAAAGGATATGTGTGGAAGGAAAGTATAAGATGAAACGGAAAGTGACTTTATATTTTATGACGGTCATTATACTTATGCTTGTATTATTTGAAGTAGTATTTTCAGTCTCTATTTATCGATATTATTATAATGGTATTGTGCAATATGTAGAATCTCATGCGAAGACGAGTACACGATTTTTCTCTGAATACAATTCATTATATTTTATTCGTTTGCAAGAATATAGTGGTGACATCATTAGTAGTTTTGAATTAGAAGGAACAGAATTACAATTAATTGATCGTCATGGTTCGATTATACAATCTTCAAGTGGGCAAAAGGTAGAAGGTAAAGTAGTTATTCCGTATTCGTTACTAGAAGGAGAAATGTATCATCAAGTCACTACTACGAAAGACAATGTGAAACAATTGGAAGTGATTAGTCCACTTATTCATCAAGGACAAACTATCGGTGTTTTAAAATATACGACTGTATTAACACATGTAAATGCTAAGATTATTGAAATTATAATGTTTACTATTTCTGTAGGTATTGTTATTTCAGGAATTGTGTTCTTAATCAGTAGACGATTAGCAAATTCGTTTGTGAAACCTATTGAATCTATTATTCATGCTTCTTCACAAATTGCAGAAGGCACATTAAAGAAGAAAATTAAAGAGGATTATCCTGGTGAATTAGGGGAGTTAGCGTGCAGTTTAAATCATATGTCTAATAAAATAGAAAAAGCGGAACAGATGAAAAATGAATTTATTGCTTCTATTTCTCATGAAATACGAACGCCTTTAACAGGAATTAAAGGTTGGAGTGAGACGTTAAAAACGGTAGATTATTTAACGGAAGAAGAGATTAAGCAAGGCATGGGAATTATTTCAGGTGAGACAGACCGATTAATTCACTTAGTAGAAGAATTGCTAGATTTTTCAAGATTACAATCAAATCATTTTAATTTATATAAACAAAAGGTGCAATTATACGATATACTAGAGGAGACGATTTGGCAATTAACTCCTAACGCTGAAGAGAAGCAAATGCAATTCATCAAAACTATAGAACGAATTGAATTGATAGGAGATCGAAATAGGCTAAAGCAAATTTTCTTAAATATTGTTCAAAATGCAATTAAATATTCACATAAAAATGGTACAGTATATATTGAAGCGACCAAAAATGAAGGACAAGCAGTCATAAAGGTGAAAGACGAAGGGATTGGGATTGCTAAAGAGCATTTACCATATATAGAACAGTCATTTTACCAGATTAATAATCATGCTACAGGTGCTGGTCTTGGTTTAGCTATCGTTAAAAAAATGGTAGAGCTTCATGGAGGTACAGTAAATATTATAAGTAAAGAAGGAATAGGAACAACCATTATGATAAAAATCCCATTATAATACATATAAAGTCTGTTTATATAGTTTAATAAAATAAATAGATGTATAATTATATTGGGTGATTTATATATAAGATTAATAGGGAGAGGAATTCGATAGAATGGAAAAAGCTTTTAAAATTAAACGAGTAGTATTCGTTTTAATAGCGATTGCAGCGGTAGCTATTGGGTATTTCATGTTTCAATCCATTACTTCACCAGCAAAGGCTGTTGCAAAACAAGAAAATGTAGTACAACTCGCAAGTGAACAACCAAAAGTAGAAATGAATAAAACGGCACCAAGTCGTTTTAATGGTAAGGAAAGAAAAGTTGCTTATCTTACATTTGATGATGGCCCAGGGAAATATACGGCTGAATTATTAAATACGTTAAAACAACATGATGCGAAGGCGACATTCTTTTTAATTGGAGCAAATGTAAAAGAATTTCCAGATTTAGTGAAACGTGAAAATGCAGAAGGTCATTATGTAGGAATGCATAGTATGACGCATAATTTTGCAAAGTTATATAAAAATGGCGAATATGTAAATGAGATGAAAGAGGATCAAAGCTTAATCGCAAATATTATTGGGAAATCACCTAAATTAACACGTCCACCATACGGTTCGATGCCTGGATTAAATGAAGGTCTTCGAAATAAAGTGGTAGAAGGCGGCTTTAGAGTGTGGGATTGGACAATTGATTCATTAGACTGGAAATATAATAAAATGCAAGTTGATGCAGCTGCAGCACAAATTGCTCAAAATGTATTAACAAATGCAACAAAACCACAGGAAGTCATTTTAATGCATGATATCCACCCGCAATCAGTTGCTGCTGTGCCAGCAATTTTAAAAGGGTTAAAAGAAAAGGGTTATGAGTTTGAAGCTTATCATGAAGAGAGTCACTTCCCAGTGAACTTCTGGCATGATAACCGTATGTAATGGAGGAATGAACGTTGAAGTATGGAAAAGTAGCAGTAGTTGGAGCACTATCAGTAGGACTATTAGCAGGTTGTTTCGGTGAAAAACCAGAAGAAAATCTATATACAGCTTTTGAAACAGCAGCGACACAAGAAAAATCTTTAGTTGATGAAGCAAAGAAACTAGAGAAGTTAGAGAAGGATGGTCAAGAACTATATTCTCAAATTTTACAAGAAGGTAAAGATCATAATGAAGCTGTTATGAAAAAAATCGAGCAAGCTACTGCAAATGTAGATGACCGTGAAAAAGTATTAAAAAATGAGAAAGAAATGCTAGAAAAAGCTCAGAAAGAAACGAAATCCGTTCAAGGAAATATAGAGAAGCTTGAAGATAAAAAGTTACAAAAACAAGCGAAAGCAGTAGAAGAGTCGTATAAAAATCGTTATGATGCATTCCAAAAGATGAATGAAAATTATACGAAGGCGTTAGCGACTGAAAAAGAACTGTATGAAAAATTAAAAGTAAAAGAAACGAAATTAAAAGAGATTGGTGAAAAAGTTAAGGCTGTTAATGAATTAAATGTGGAAGCACAAAAATCAAAAGAGCAATTTAACAATTTTACAAAAGAGTATAATGACAGTAAATTAGCATTTTACAAAGATGCAGAGATTAAGATTAAAGATCAAAAATAAAGAAGAGTCTTAAGCGTAATAATAAGCCGGAGAAACATCGTCACAAATGTTTTTTCGGTTTTTTACGTTAAATGAATAGAAAAGACTGGAATTGATATCATAAAAGAGTTATAGTGAATTATTCCAAGGGAACATTGTAAAGTAAGGAGAATGGAAATATGTCATATGAATTTTTACTCAAATTAGGTTTAGCACTCTTTTTAGGATTATTCATCGGGATAGATAGGCAGCTAAAGAATAAACCACTTGGTGTGAAAACAAGTATGGTTATTTCTGTAGCAAGTTGTTTAATTACGATGGTTTCAATTGAATCCGTACATGTATATTCTGTTCCAGGGCATACAAATATGGATCCAATGCGTCTAGCTGCTCAAATTGTGAGTGGGATTGGTTTTCTTGGGGCAGGTGTTATTTTACGAAGAAGTAATGATGTTATTTCTGGATTAACGACAGCTTCTATGGTGTGGGCTGCTTCAGCTTTGGGTATAGCAATTGGGGCAGGATTTTATTTACAAGCGACGGTTGCTATGGTTTTAATTATTTTAGCAATTAATGTACTTCCGCAACTTGTGAAAATTGCAGGACCGTATTCATTAAGACAAAAGGACTTATCTATAAAAATTACTGTAAAAGAGCATCATGAATTAGATGGTATATTTAAGCAGATAAAAAATTTAGGAATGCATGTGAAACGAGTGAAGATTAAAGATATAGATAGTGGAGCATTTCAGCAACTGGAGATGGTTATTTTAGCTCCAGAAGACTTGTATACAACGGAGTTATATAGTTCACTAAAAGAGATTGATCGAGTAGTTTCAGTTGAAGTGGAAAGTAGATAATTGTGATAAAAAAGAGTGAAGTGCATTCACTCTTTTTTTATTTGGATTTTTAAGGAAAAAAATTGATATAATGATGAGTAAACAAGGGGGAGAAATGATGGAAATACATATTAGAAGAGCGATAAAAGATGATATATCAGGTATCGCAAAGGTGCATGTTGATAGCTGGAAAACAACGTATAAAGGGATATTTGCTGACGAATTTTTAGAAAATATAACATATGAGCAACGAGAAAAACAATGGGAAAACATTTTTCAACAAGAAGGTAATCATCAATTTAGATTTGTAGCAGAGACGTTAAATGGAGAAATAGTTGGATTCATTGATGGGGGAATAGAAAGAAGCGATGTATATAACTGTGACGGGGAATTATATGCGATCTACCTTTTACAAACGTATCAAGGAATGCAAATAGGACAAAAGTTATTTCAAGCTTTATTATCGGAATGTATAAACAATGATATGCAATCCCTTTTAGTTTGGGTCGTTACGAATAATCCTTCTAAAAAGTTTTATGAAAAATTTAATCCTGAAAAAATTGATACGAAATTTTTAGAGAGAGTACAGATAGAAGAGACAGCGTATTGTTGGAGAGATTTGAATTTGTTATATGAACAGCTAGATAGATTGATATAAATAATAATATTATGTAAACAAATAGCGGGGAAAGGTATACCAAATAAGGTATACCTTTTTATTAATCCATTTTTGATGGATTAATAAAAAATAGTAGGTAATTAGTTTGGAAACAAGAATTTTTTTAGCGTATTTTTAACTAGGTTAAAGAAAAGAAAGAAAAAAAGAAAAATTAAATTTCATAAAAAAATTCTGAAATATACTCTTGAATTGAATATCATTATCAATTAGAATCATAATTGATAACGACATTCAATTATCGTTTATTATATAAAATTTCGATAGCTTTAATATAAAGAGGAGGACCAGTATGCAGCATGCGAAACAAATCGCAGAACATGCAACATTACAAAGCTTTTTAAACTGTTATTTAAGAGAAACAGGGAGTGGAGAATGGATTACAGAGGATGAAGGAATGGAAAGTATCTTCAGTAATACGTTGAATAGAGATACAGTCCCCACATATTTATGCTGTCGGCTATCGGCACAGAACGTTACTTTGTATGGAGAAGTTATTTATAAATCATCAACAGATCGCCATTTGTTTGGAGAACAATTTTATTATCAAATTGGAGATAGTAATTCTGTTATTAAAGCAGATTACGTAACAGTTATTACTTTCTTAATAAAAGAGATGTCTATCAACTACGGAGAAGGGAAGAATCCTGCTGAACTTATGCTTCGAGTTATTCGTAGTTGTCAAAATATTGAGGGATTTACAAAAGCGAGAATAGAAGACACATCTGCATTATACGGTTTCCATACAACTTTTATAGAGGCTGAGCAGTCTTTATTATTTGGACATTTAACTCACCCTACACCAAAGAGTAGACAAGGTATATTGGATTGGAAAAGTGCAATGTATTCTCCAGAATTAAAAGGAGAATGCCAGCTGCATTATTTTCGGGCACATAAAAGTATAGTGAATGAAAAATCATTATTATTAGATTCTACAACAGTAATTTTAAAAGAAGAGTTACGTAATGATGAGATGGTTAGTAAGGAATTTATCTTAAAGTATTGTAATAAAGATGAATATTCATTAATTCCAATTCACCCACTTCAGGCAGAATGGTTATTACACCAATCTTACGTCCAGGATTGGATAGATCAAGGAGTACTTGAATATATTGGTCCTGCTGGTAAGTATTATATGGCAACATCATCACTTAGGACGTTATATCATCCCGATTCAAAGTATATGCTTAAGTTTTCATTTCCGGTAAAAGTAACAAATTCAATGCGCATTAATAAATTGAAGGAACTTGAGAGTGGTCTTGAAGGGAAGGAAATGTTAAATACGGCTATTGGTGAAGTACTAGAAAAGTTTCCCGGCTTTGATTTTATTTGTGATCCAGCATTTATTACATTAAATTATGGAACACAAGAATCAGGATTTGAAGTAATTATACGAGAGAATCCTTTTTATAGCGAACATGTCAATGACGCTACATTAATTGCTGGGCTAGTTCAAGATGCTATACCTGGAGAACGTACTCGCTTATCAAATATTATTCACCGCCTAGCAGATTTAGAAAGTAGAAGTTGTGAAGAAGTAAGTTTAGAGTGGTTTAGACGATATATGAATATTTCATTAAAGCCGATGGTATGGATGTATTTACAGTATGGTGTTGCATTAGAAGCTCATCAGCAAAATAGCGTTGTTCAGCTAAAGGACGGTTATCCGGTCAAATATTATTTCCGTGATAATCAAGGTTTTTATTTCTGTAATTCAATGAAAGAAATGCTTAATAATGAGTTAGCTGGTATTGGAGAACGTACTGGAAATTTGTATGACGACTATATTGTAGATGAAAGATTTCGTTACTACTTAATTTTTAATCATATGTTTGGACTTATTAACGGATTTGGTACAGCTGGATTAATTAAGGAGGAAATTCTTCTCACAGAATTAAGATCTGTACTTCAATCGTTCCTTCCTTATAATCGTGAACCTTCTACCTTTTTAAGAGAATTGTTGGAAGAGGATAAGTTGGCATGTAAAGCAAATTTATTAACGAGATTTTTTGATGTCGACGAGTTAAGTAATCCTTTAGAACAAGCAATTTACGTACAGGTACAGAATCCGCTCGTTAGAGAAGTGGCTGTTCGTTCATAAATAGTATTAAAATTTCACGTAATACAATTAATGGTATTTTTCGTAAGGTAGAGGAGGTTATGAGAATGGACATGTATCATACGAAAATATTGAAAGCGCTTGAGTCAGAAGATTACATTTCAGTACGAAGAAGAGTTTTATGTCAATTAGTAGAGTCGTTAATTTATGAGGGGATCATTATACCAGTTCGTATAGAAAAAGAAGAAAAAATTCTTTTTCTTATACAAGGACTTGATGAGGAAAATAAAAGTGTCACGTACGAATGTTACGGAAGAGAACGAATGACATTTGGACGTATCTCTATAGATTCATTAATAGTAAGAGTTCAAGAGGAAAAACAAGAAATACAATCAGTTTCGCAGTTTTTGGAAGAAGTTTTTCGGGTTGTTAACGTAGAACAAACGAAATTAGATTCTTTTATTCACGAATTAGAACAAACGATATTTAAAGACACGATTGCACAATATGAAAGACGTAATAAGTTGAAATTTACTCAAAAATCATACGATGACTTTGAAAGCCATTTAATTGATGGTCACCCATATCATCCAAGCTATAAAGCACGCATTGGGTTTCAATATCGTGACAATTTTCAATATGGATATGAATTTATGAGGCCAATAAAACTTATATGGATTGCAGCTCATAAGAAATATGCGGCTGTAGGTTATGAGAATGAAGTGATTTATGACAAAATTTTAAAAGATGAAGTAGGTGAGCACAAATTAGAAGCGTATAAGGAACGAATTCACAGTGCGGGATGTGATCCAAAGCAGTACGTGTTTATACCTGTTCATCCTTGGCAATGGGAGAATTTCATCATTCCAAATTACGCTGAGTATATACAGGATAAAAGTATTATTTATTTAGGGGAATCAGCGGACGATTATTGTGCGCAACAATCTATGAGAACGTTAAGAAATGTTACGAATCCAAAGAGGCCATATGTAAAAGTATCGCTGAATATACTTAACACTTCGACACTCCGTACGCTGAAACCATATTCAGTTGCGAGTGCACCAGCTATATCGAATTGGTTAAGTGATGTCGTAAGTCAAAATTCTTATTTAAGGGATGAATCACGTGTAATTTTGTTAAAGGAATTTTCGAGTGTAACGTATGATACGAATAAGAAAGCCACATATGGTTCATTAGGATGCATTTGGCGTGAAAGTGTTCATAATTATTTAGATGAGCAAGAGGATGCAGTTCCCTTTAACGGCTTATATGCAAAAGAGAAAGATGGGACACCAGTTATTGATGCATGGTTAAACAAATATGGGATAGAAAATTGGCTGCGATTACTTATTCAAAAAGCGATAATACCTGTATTACATCTTGTTGTAGAGAACGGAATTGCAATCGAATCACACGGTCAAAATATGATTTTAGTTCATAAAGAAGGGCTACCTGTCCGTATTGCATTAAAGGATTTCCATGAAGGACTTGAGTTTTATCGTCCATTCTTAAAAGAAATGAATAAATGTCCGGACTTTACTAAAATGCATAAAACGTATGCGAATGGGAAAATGAATGATTTCTTTGAAATGGATCGTATCGAATGTTTACAAGAGATGGTACTAGATGCACTGTTCTTATTTAATGTAGGGGAATTAGCTTTCGTACTTGCGGATGAATATGAATGGAAAGAAGCAAGTTTTTGGATGATAGTGGTTGAAGAAATTGAAAATCATTTTAGAAAATATCCACATTTGAAAGATAGATTTGAAAGTATTCAGCTATACACTCCTACATTCTATGCGGAGCAATTAACGAAGCGTCGATTGTATATGGATGTGGAATCGCTAGTTCATGAAGTTCCAAATCCATTGTATAGAGCAAGGCAACTTAACATACAAAAATCAGTTGTTACAGGGGGAAATTATGCTAATCGTTAATAAACAAGAGTATAGCAAAAGTGATTTTGATTTGAGATTACAAGTTTACGAAGAAATGGAACAATTTCAAGAAGCGGAAGGAAATAGATTTGCGCTTTGTCTGAAGGACCCATTTGACATTATTACGCTTGTATTTTACTTAAAAGAAAAGAAATCATCAGTATTACTTATACATGAAGATACGCCAAAAGAAACGGCTATTGAAATGGCAAAGCGTGCAAATTGTATAGGGGTTTTATATGAAGAATATAGAGATTTTACAAAACTAGAAGTAGAGGATTTTTTACTAGAAGAGCCTTCTTTATTGCAATATAGTTCTGGAACAACTGGGGAACCGAAACTGATTCGTAGAGCATGGACGGAAGTTGATAAAGAAATTACTGCTTATAATGAAGCTTTAAACTGCAAAGAGGATGAAGTGCCGATTGTTATGGCTCCTGTTTCACATTCATACGGACTAATATGTGGTACGTTATCTGCAATTACGAGGGGAAGCAAGCCTATCATCATTACGAATAAAAATCCTAAATTCGCATTAAATATCGTTCGCAATACAGAAAAACATATCATATATGCAGTACCACTTATGCTACATATTATGGGGAGTTTCCCGCAAGGAACGTTTCAGTTTCATAAAATTATGACATCCGGAGCGCCTTTACCAGAAGCATTATTTTATAAACTAAAAGAGACGACAACATATATGATGCAACAATACGGTTGTTCTGAGGCAGGTTGTATTAGTATATGTCATGATATGAAAAGCCATTTAGATTTAGGAAATCCGCTATCTCATGCGAGTATAAGCATAGGTTCAGATGAAAATATGCCTGAAGAAATTGTAGTGAAAATGAACGATAAGGAAATTTTTACGAAAGATTTAGGGTATAAATCTGAACGTGGCATTCATTTTATGGGGCGTATGGATGATGTGATTAACGTTTCAGGATTAAAAGTCTTTCCTATAGAGGTAGAAGAAACAATGCTTCGATTGGAAGGTGTTCAAGAGGCAATTGTATATCGAGGGAAACATCCTGTGATGGGTGAAATTGTTAAAGCGAAAGTAATCTCTCAAATTGATCCCGTGCAAATAAGAGAATGGTGTATGCAGCATTTACCATCTTATAAAGTTCCGCATGAAATTGAAAGTGTAACTGAAATTCCGAAAAATAAAACTGGAAAAGTAAGTAGAAAGTTACTAGAGATGGGAGAGGTTACAGCATGAGACGGGAAGCATTAAAGAATGCCGTATTAAAAATTATGACAGAAAAAATGGAACTGAAGAATATAACGCATTTAGAAGAAACGATGCACTTAAATCAAGATTTATATATAGATTCGGTAATGATGTTACAACTCATTGTATACATAGAAATGGATTTAAAGCTATGCGTTCCAGAGGATGAGGTAGATCCAAAGGCATTTCTTACTGTAGGATCCTTGCTTGATTTTATGGAAGAGTTACAGCCGTTACAGGATATAAATGTGAATAACTAACCTTTAGGAAAGTGGATGAGAGTATGACTTCAATAAAAGTGCATTGTTTAGTAAGTTGTTTTTGTGAAATTATAAAAAGACGAAGCGATATAGATTTTCGTCCATTTTATTTTGGTTTATGGGATGGAGATTTTGATATAACAGATGGTGGCATTATTTCGTATCACTCCGAAAATATTAACCATGATAATTATTTATTATGGTATGAAAGATTATACGGTATTAAAGTGAACGAATGGTATGATCATGCAAAAGATAAAGATAGCAATGTAGAAACGTTTTTAGAATTAGTAGAAAATAAGCCTGAAAATCGTTTCGTAATTGTAATGGTTGATATGTCTCTATTACCAGAGAGAGAAAATAAGTTTCATCAAAAGCCATTTCCGCATTATTTAATGATATCGAAGACAGAGAAAGAAGAAGAATGGTTCATGCTAGATCCTGATTTTCGCTGGGAAGGGAATATGGAAAGAGAAAAAGTGCTTTACTCTGTTCAAGATAACCCATTTGGTGGAGGCTATTTCATTGATGTAGAAGGAATTCAAGAACCAACACAAGAAATGGTAGCTAGTTATTTCACAGAAACATTCAAAAAGAACGACAATGAACTGACTATGGAGCTAAAAAACTTAATTATAAAAATGGCAAATGAGGAAGATGGATATGCGCTTTCTGGTCTTGTAGCAGCAGTAAAACAAATACCAGTACTTGCAATTCGTAAATATAGTTATGAACATGCCTTTGCATACTTCCGTGAAACGTTGCAATATTCGGAGCGAGAATTTGATTATTGGTGTGATCGGGTAGAAGATATTGTACAAGGATTTACAAATGTACAGTATCGTGCAATTAAAATGGCAATGACGAACAATAAAGGTATGTTATTATCAATTGTTGAAAAGCTGGATGAAATGAATGCAATTGAACTGCAAATTAAGGAGGAATTAGAGAAACAATTTCTATCTTGGAAAGCTATAAAAATAAATCAGTCTGTCGTAACTCTTTAAAAAGTTTACTGAATTTAAGACAAGGGAGTTTAAAGCTATGAAATATTCACTATGTACCATTTCATTTCGCCATCAATTAATTTCATTTACTGATATTGTTCAATTTGCATATGAAAACGGTTTTGAAGGAATTGAATTGTGGGGGACTCATGCGCAAAATTTGTATATACAAGAGTATGAAACGACAGAACGAGAATTGAATTGTTTAAAGGATAAAACCTTGGAAATTACGATGATAAGTGATTACTTAGACATATCATTATCGGCAGATTTTGAAAAAACGATAGAGAAATGTGAACAACTTGCAATACTAGCTAATTGGTTTAAAACGAACAAAATTCGTACGTTTGCTGGACAAAAAGGTAGTGCAGATTTTTCGCAACAAGAGAGACAAGAGTATGTGAATCGTATTCGCATGATTTGTGAAGTATTTGCTCAGCATAATATGTATGTACTTTTAGAAACACATCCAAATACGTTAACGGATACGTTGCCTTCTACTTTGGAACTATTAGGCGAAGTAGATCATCCGAATTTGAAAATAAATCTTGATTTTCTTCATATATGGGAGTCTGGTGCAGATCCAGTTGACAGCTTCCAACAACTAAGGCCGTGGATACAACATTACCATTTTAAGAATATATCGTCAGCAGATTATTTACATGTGTTTGAACCGAATAATGTATATGCAGCAGCTGGAAGTCGTACTGGTATGGTTCCATTATTTGAAGGTATCGTAAATTATGATGAGATTATTCAAGAAGTGAGAGATACTGACCATTTCGCTTCACTAGAATGGTTTGGACATAACGCGAAAGAGATATTAAGAGAAGAAATGAAAGTATTAACAAATAGAAATTTGGTAGTAGTAACTTCGTAAAGTGAAATGGTGAAAGAGTCTCGTTAAGAGACTCTTTTTTTATAATGAAAAATAACCAAAAATTACCATGTATCTTAATTCGAATTTAACACAATTTATATATAAATAAGGAGGTGATTGGTAATGGCTAGAAATCGTAATTCTAATCAATTAGCATCACATGGAGCACAAGCGGCTTTAGATCAAATGAAATATGAAATTGCACAAGAGTTTGGTGTACAACTTGGCGCTGACACTTCTTCACGTGCAAACGGTTCTGTAGGCGGTGAAATCACTAAACGCCTAGTAGCGATGGCAGAACAACAACTTGGTGGCGGATATACTCGCTAATTGTAGAAGGTTATAGGAGAAAGGAAGGATTCTTCCTTTCTTTTTTTTTCAATTAATTGGTATGGATATATTGCGAACTGGATTCAAAGAATAGGAATAATACTATATTTTCCCCAATTTCTTTTGTTGTAAATGGGAAGTAGTAAAGATGTAATAGCCCTGGTGGAATGAACAATTACGTTCCAGCAGGGCTATTATATGGTAAGAAATATATGATGAAAGGTTCCGAAGCCGACATGTTAAAAAAAGAAAACTGTTGTTTAATTGCGCTTGCATCAGTTCCACTTGTTATGACATTAGGGAATTCAATGCTCATTCCAATCCTACCGACTATCGAAAAAAAATTACATATTTCATCGTTTCAAGTATCCATGATTATTACAATTTACTCTATTGTAGCCATTTTACTTATACCGATTGCTGGTTATTTATCAGATAGATGGGGACGAAAGATGGTAATGGTTCCGAGTTTGCTGATTGCGGCTATAGGAGGAGCGATAACTGGTTGGGTATCTTGGAAAGTTGATAATCCCTACACTTGGATATTGATTGGTAGAGCGATTCAAGGTATTGGTGCTGCTGGTGCAATGCCAGTTGTTATACCGTGTGTTGGTGATTTATACAAGGATGAAAAACAAGTTAGTACAGGTTTAGGAATCATAGAAACATCCAATACATTTGGGAAAGTGCTGAGCCCTATTTTAGGTTCTGCTCTTGCTGCCATTGTATGGTTCTTACCGTTTTGGGCGATTCCAGTTTTATGCGTAGTATCAATTGTTTTATTACTTGTTCTAGTAAAGGCAAAGAAACAAGAAGGAGAAGTACCACCACTTAAAGAGTTTATAAAATCAATTCTTGCTACGTTTCGTGAAAAAGGAAGATGGTTAATTGCCATTTTTGCATTAGGTGCAATTATTATGCTTATTTTATTCGGAATTCTCTTTTATTTGTCAACTATACTGGAATCAAAGTATGACATTCATGGTATATGGAAAGGGTGTGTACTTGCGATTCCGTTACTTGTACTGTCAATTAGTTCATATATGGCTGGTAAAAAAATTGGAGATAATCAAAATATGATGAAGAAGTGTATTTATATTGGTTTTTTAATGGCAGCTGCATCAGTCATCATTCCTTTATTTATAAAAGGGATTTATTTACTACTTCTTTGTCTCGTTATTATGGGGATAGGAATTGGTATGGCACTCCCATGTTTAGATGCTTTAATTACACAAGGAATTGAAAAGGAGCAAAGGGGAACGGTTACGTCATTTTATAGTTCAATGCGATTTATCGGTGTAGCAGCTGGACCACCTCTATATTCTTTTTTCATGAAAGGTGCTGACCATGAAGTATTTTATTTAACAAGTATATTCGCTGGGATCGGTGCTGCTATAGCAATCATCTGGATTAAACCAGCAAAAGATGCAAAGACGGTAAAACAGAAACCGGAACCTACTTCATAATTTGTAAGAGAATTGCATGATGTTTTCAGTAACATGCAATTCTCTTTCGTTCATTAGGAATAAATAACTTGTTTTAACATATAAAGTGCGACACCCCATATGATGAGACCAGAAAATTTATTTAATAATACGATTGTCTTTCCGGTTGAGTCTAGTCTTTTTAGAAATTTCCCCGCTAAAGCTAAGCTTATAAACCAAATCCAAGAAACGATAATAGTTGCAAGTGTGAAAGCCCATTTTTCGTTTCCTATGTATTGGATAGAATTTGTTCCAATTACACCGATTGTATCTAAAATTGCATGTGGGTTTAATAACGAAACCGATGCAGCGAAAAGGATTTGCTTTTTTAAGGGCATACTTTTTTCTTGTTTTACATCGTTGGAAGGGTTACTTCTCCAAATAACAAAGCCCATGTATAGGAGAAAGAAAAATCCAATTATATATAACGAGTTAGTTAGCCAAGAAAAAGTAAGGAGCACAAGGGAGACACCTTGCACCGCTATCAATATGAGTAACGTATCACATATAGAGGCAGTTAATACTACAGGGGCTGCCCTCCAAATATTTGGTTGGCTCGCACCTTGGTTAAAGACGAAAACATTTTGGACTCCTAATGGAATGATAAGGCCAAATGCAAGAATGATACCATGAATAATTGCTTCACTCATTATATTACCTCCTATTTTAATTCGTTATGATAGTGTATATTGTATAGAAGAAATGAAAATTTGTATCCATCCATATGGTTGGGGAGGTTACCAACCAAAAAGAATATAAGGTGATATGATGGAAAGATTCGTTTGGAAACCGAATATGTCTCTAGCGATGCCTCTTTATAAACAAATAGAAACGTATATAAAAGAAAGAATCGTTAATGGAGAATGGACTGTTGGAACGAAATTACCTTCACAAAGAGAATTGGCACATACATTTGGTGTGAATCGAAGCACAATTGTAATGGCTTTCGATGAACTAGTTGCAAAGGGATACATTGAAGGGAATGGCAGAAAAGGAACAATTGTTGTAAATAATAATGAGAATGCTTCAACATACGCACCCCCACCCAATTGGCAGTCTTATGTAGAAACAGGACTTCATTATCCGAATCTGCCTGCTATTCAAGAGATTAATCAAGCTGAATTTTGTCCGCATGTAATTCGTTTAGGAACAGGTGAGCTCGCGCCAAGTCTTTTACCTGAAAAAAAGATGAAAGATATTATGAATAAGCTTTTAGGATCAAAGATGACACTTGGCTATGAAGAGCCGAAAGGAAATCTCTTTTTAAGGGAGAAGATTGCGGACTATTTAAAAGGACATGGTATTTATGTAACTCCTAATTCTATATTAATTGTTTCAGGAGCAATTCAAGCATTGCAACTTATCTCTATGGGGCTTCTTCCAAAAGGGGCATCTATCTTATTAGAAAAACCATCCTATTTATATTCGCTTAATGTTTTTCAATCAGCAGGAATGCGTTTCATTGGAATACCAATGGATGAGAACGGTTTAAAAACATCATATATTACAAAATATAAGAAGCAATTTAATGCATCTATTTTATATACAATCCCGTCTTTTCATAATCCGACGAACTTTAGTATGAATGCGAAGAAACGAATAGAAGTGATGGAAATATGTAATGAAATTGGATTGCCTATTATAGAGGACGCGGTATATCAAGACTTATGGTTTGATGAGCCTGTTTCAAAGCCTTTAAAAGCATATGATAAAAACGGAATTGTACTACATATCGGGAGTATGTCTAAAGTCATTAGTCCAGGATTAAGAATTGGATGGATTGTTGGATCTGAGCCTGTTATTCAAAGGTTGGCAGACATAAAAATGCAAACAGATTATGGTTCAAGTTCTATTTCTCAGCAAATTGCAGCGGAATGGTTTGCGGATGGATTGTATGATGAACATTTACAGTTTGTAAGAACTAAGTTGAAAAAAAGTAGAGATTTTATGTTGCAAATGTTAGGGAAATATTGTCGTGATATAGCAACATGGTATGAACCAACAGGTGGTTTTTATATTTGGTTACATATGAATGTACCCGTTTCAAACCGTAGCTTATTTGACAAAGCTTTGAAAGAAAAGATTTTATTAAATCCAGGTACTTTGTATGATAGAAGTGCAAATCAATTTTTGCGCCTATCCTATTCATACGCAACGTTAGAAGAAATTGAAATAGGTATAAAAAAACTTGCACAATTAATGAAAAAGTAAGAGGAGAAAGTAATGAAACAATATGTAATTTGCCAAATTATCAATGGAGAAAAATATTTAGCTGCTTATGCGGAGACGAAGCAAGAGGCAATTGAAAAAGCGGAATTGTTAGGATTACGAACAGGAAATCGATACACAGTTATTACTGCGGAGGAAGCTGAAGGGTTAACGTATCCGTAACCAACGTATAATAAATTATACAGGAAGTAAATAAGCCTAGTAATATATAATATTACTAGGCTTATTTTTTTGAAAGCGTTACGTGTTCTTGTATGAAAAATAATATTATTATGAGTCAAGTTGACGGAAATACCGATTTGTTTTTCGGTCCTGATTTCCGTTTCTATATTCATCAATATATTGTCTGAAGTTCCACGATTGTAAAAACTTATTTGCGGCGTTATAACCAGAATTGTAAAGCCAATCTTTTTCTTCCTTTGTTAACTCAAAGTTTGTACTAGTAATGGACCCTGTTGGAATTGTAATTGTCCTTGCTTTTGATTCTTTGTCTAAATGACGTAAATCATGGGCTTGCATCATTGTTTTAAATAGTCCTTTGAACATGGAGATAGGCTCATTATAGTGGGCAGGGTCAGCTTGGATTTCATCTTTTACGAAATGAAATCCAAAAGTCGGCCAGCGAGGAGAGGTAGGTGAGTCGAAAATCCAAATTGGATAATTGCTTAAAATCCCTCCATCAACCATATAACAAGGTTGCTTCCATTTAGGGGTTCTCCATTTTACTGGTTCAAAAAAGAAGGGGATAGTACTACTCATTCTTACAGCTTTAGCAATAGAGAAGCGATAATTTAAAAATCCGTAGTTCGGTAAGTCATCAGGAAAGATAACCATTTTACCATTACTTATATCAGAAGCGATAATTTTAAGCTTATTTAAATCAGGTAAATCTGTAAATAAGTGAACTCCTTTTTTTCGAAGCAATTCTTCAATCCATTCTTCTATAAAAATATTAGAGTAAATACCAAGAGTAGTCCATGCGCTTAATCCTTTTCCGATAAACGGGATTCTGTCAATGAAGGTTCTCTTCGTAAATTTATTATAATCAATATCAGTTATAATCGTTTTTAACTCTGAACAAGAATATCCTGCTGCTAGGAGCGCAGCAATAATGGAACCAGCTGATGTTCCAGCTACACGCTCCCATTCATAGCCTTTTTCAGCTAACGCGCAAATTGCTCCTACATGCGCAATTCCGCGTACACCGCCTCCTTCAAAAACAACATCAATCTTCATTAATCATACTTCCTTTCGAATAAAAAATTTGAAAATGGCAAAAAAGCACGTATTGTACGTGCTTTTTTACAATAGTTTTTAAATTTACTAGCAGCCTACAAAGCCACCCCAACAGCTAGCTCCGATGATGATTAGAAGGATAAATAAAACGATTAATAAAGCGAAACCTCCATAACCACAACCGCCGCCGCCACCGTATCCGTAACCACAGCAACTATATCCGTAACCCATGTGGAATTCCTCCTTAAATTAAAAATAAAAATGAACGAGGGGAAAATGTACTGGAAGAAATAATGAACTATCGTGTTTGTAGGAACAATGTATACTATGCTTTTTTAAACTTGTTCGCGTATGGAGGAAGAGCCCGTTTTTTTGAAGGCTTGTTGTTTTTACAAAGAATGGAGTATAATTTTTGTGCGATGATACAAATAAGTATGTAAATATAAGGAGAATTTATGAATAAACAAATTGAAGTATTAATTGATAAATATGGGCTGACACATTTAAAAGAGGAACTTATTAATACTGTATTTCCTTGTATAAAAGTTGTGCCAAAGCAGGAGGAAACCGTTACGATAGGTAGTTCAAAAATGGGAGGAGTTCCTGATTTACCAGCTGCATTTGAATACCCAACGCATAAAGGAAATCCGTTACAGTTTATCGCTCAATTTAATTTAAATGATTTACAAAATGTTGGTATAGATCACAATCTACCTAAGACAGGAATGTTATACTTTTTCAGCATTGAAAATTACTTTGAAGAAGACGTGAATCCAACTGAAGCGGGGCGTGTACTTTATTATGATGTTCCTGTAGAGCAATTACGAAGAGCAGATGAATGGCAAACGAATTATAACCAGTGTGCAACTATTTTTGAACTAACGTATAAATTGCCAGAGCTTTTCATTGAAGATGAGGCTGATTCAGATCGTTTCTTGCAATTACTTGAAGAGCTAATTCCAGATAACTACGATAACCATCAAATGTTTGGTGAGCCATTCTCTGTACAAGATGAGGTATTGTACGAGACTGGACAATATATGGACATAGATCCGCAGCAAATGACGCTTTTATTCCAAATTGATTCAGATACTAAAAATTGTAATATGATGTGGGGAGATTTAGGGATGCTTTATTTCTGTATAGGAAATGAAGACTTGAAAAATCGACGTTTTGAAAATGTATGTTGTGTATTACAAACTTGTTAATGAAGAAGGTTGTTCTTGTAAAAAGAACAACCTTTTTACAATGTTAAATATGCATAATCTCATATGACCTATACGAAAAAGTATTGTATACTCTGAAACTATACGATACTTTTTCGTATAGTTATAGAATGTAAGGAGTGACATGATGGGAAAGACAAGTAAGTATGTGACAGCTACCCTGCTTTGTTCAACTATAGTAATGGGAGGCTTACAGGCGTCATCTGTATCTTATGCAGCTACGAATCCGACTGTAGCGACATCACAATCAGATGCAAAATTGTTAAATGATTTTAAAAAAGAATTAAAAAAACAGATTGATAATCGAGAAGAAAATATTACAATCGCATATAAAACAAAAGATAGAAATGCTAGAAATATTATGGATCAATTGTATGGGGAGTTTAATAAAATTGTAGATGCAGATGAGTATGTAAAATATAATGTAGCGTCTACTAGATATTCTATTAAAGGGTTACCAGGAAACTATACGTTTACACTGCAAGTGAAGTACCGTGAATCAAAAGAGCAAACACAATATGTAAAATCTCAGGCAAAAGCAATTATCGGCTCGATTGTAAAACCAGGAATGGATGAGCATGAGAAAGTAAAAGCGATTCATGATTACGTTGTAAAACATGTATCGTATGACACGTCTTATCAAGCATATACAGCATATGAAGCGTTAGCGAATCGCTCTGCTGTTTGCCAAGGCTATACGTTATTAACATATGAATTGCTAAAAGAAGCGGGTATCCAAAATCATATTGTAACAGGCACAGGAAATGGACAAGCTCATGCATGGAATTTGGTGAACATTGAAAACAAATGGTATCATCTTGATACGACTTTCGATGATCCAGTACCAGATAAAGCTGGGCGCGTAACATATTCATATTTTAATATGACTGATGAGCAATTAAGTAAAGATCACGACTGGGATCGTAGTAAATATCCAGCAGCAACTACAAGTTACTTTAATGAATTAACAAACAAAATAAAAGCTGGTAGTTCAAAAACTGCAGCATATGAGCAAATGTTAAAAGAAACAAATTTGAAATATTTGTCTGCACAATACGGAGCAGACAATTACAGTGAATTTAAGAAAAAATTACAGCAACAATTCGCTTCTAAGCCAGAAAAGGTAGAAGTGCGATATAAGCAGTCTATGGATGGAACAATGCAAGATATAAAGAAAGTGTTAAATGAAATAAATTGGCCAAAAGGTGCAAAGCGTGTATCTTATCAAGTAGCACCATATAGTGCAATGGCAGATTATTCATTAGCGACAATTACATTTACGTATTAATCGGTGAAAGAGAGCATCTGTAAAGGATGCTCTTTTTCTTATGTATTACCCTAAAAATCAGAATTGTATGATAAAATAAAAGGAGGAAGGATGTGGAATCTGAATGAATTTGTTCGAGAGTAATATTTTTACATTGATATATACTTGTTTAGTAATCGGACTTATCGTTTTGTTTTTCCTATCATTTACTTTGTTCATTAAAAGAGTATTGCAAAACAGCGCTGCAAAAAAACAACATTTGATTAATATGACCGAGAAGCTAGATCGAATTATCGAATTGCTTGAAAAAGATAAGAAATAGCGACAGAAGATATATGAAAAGGAGAAGGGGATGGCTAATTATATAAAAGAATTACGTGAAAAAGTAGGACACGACTGTGTTCTCATAAACTTTGCGGGTGGTTGCGTATTGAATGAGCATGGAGAAATATTGCTGCAAAAAAGAGGTGATTTTCACGCTTGGGGATTTCCTGGTGGTGCAATGGAAATCGAAGAATCTGCCGCAGAAACTGCGATTCGAGAAATAAAAGAAGAAACAGGTTATGATGTAGAAATAAATGAGCTTATCGGGGTATATACAAAATATTTTCAATCATATCCAAATGGAGACAGAGCCCAGTCAATTTTAATATTCTTTTCATGCTCAATTACCGGAGGAGAGAAAAAAGTAGACGGTGATGAAACATTGGATTTGAAGTTTTTCCCGCTAAACAAAATGCCACCATTGTTTAATCAACAACATGAGGATTGTTTGCAGGATTTAATAGAGAAAAGAGTAGGAATGTATCGCTAACATATAAAAAAGAAGCTAATCTTATTAGCTTCTTTTTTATATGTTATTTATTTCCACCAATCATCAAACATTGAAGCTGGTACGTGTCTTTTATGTTCGCTCACTGTGTAACGTTTTTCAATTTTTTCTGCAACGTTAGCTGGAACTGCTTTACCTTCTAAATAGTCATCAAGTTGATCATACGTAATACCTAACTCTGTTTCATCAGCTTGACCTGGTTTTTCATCTAATAAATCAGCTGTTGGCATTTTTAAGTAAAGTCGCTCGTCCGCACCTAATTCTTGTAATAGAGCGCGTCCTTGGCGTTTCGTTAATCCTGTTAATGGTAATAGGTCTGCGCCACCATCTCCGAATTTTGTAAAGAATCCTGTTACAGCTTCTGCAGCGTGATCTGTTCCGATAACAAGGAGCCCTTTTTGTCCACCGATTGCATATTGTGTAACCATGCGGATACGTGCTTTCACGTTACCTTTATTGAAATCAGTTAATGATTCACCTAATAAGTTTTCGTATTGATTTGAAAAAGTATCAACTGTTGAAGCGATATCAAATGCAACAGATTGATCCGCTTGAATAAATTGTAATGCTAATTGCGCATCATCTTCATCTTTTTGCACTTTATAAGGAAGGCGCACGGCGATAAACGTTGCTTTGCCACCTTCATTACGAATTTCCTCAACTGCAAGCTGAGCTAAACGTCCAGCTAATGTAGAGTCTTGTCCGCCACTAATTCCAAGTACAAACCCTTTTGCACCTGTTTTTTTTACATAATCTTTTAAGAAATCAACACGTTTACGGATTTCTGCTTTCGGATCAATTACAGGCTGAACATGTAATGCTTTCATAATCTGTTCTTGTAATGTCATTATGTTTTCCTCCTATTCATATTAAAGCGGTAAATAAGTTTATATGTATATTGGTACATACTTCTATCCTTTATTATTTCGCAAAACTAACGAATATACAATAGGATACGTGTATGAATATGAATGTAGTCATTATAATGAAACTGCTTCGTTTAAGTAATTTTTTTGGAACCTTTCAATAATGTAAGGTTTTTGTCATTTGAATCGATGGAAGGTATTTCCGGACTTTACTAATATAAGAACATAGTTAGTAGAAGGGCGGAGAAGTAATATGAACATTAGAGAACTCGCATATCGGAATGTCACGCGAAATAGACGAACATATTCAGCGTATTTTTTAAGTAGCGCATTTGCTATTATGGCCTTTTTTGTGTATTCATTTTTTGCGTTTCATCCAGCCTTAAGTGCTGGGAAATTGGGAAAATATGTGTTCGTAAGTATGTCTTTTGCACAGTCCATTATTTACTTATTCACATTTTTCTTTATTTTATATTCGATGGGAATGTTTTTAAAAACGAGAAAGCGTGAATTAGGAATTTTAATGATGTTAGGTATGACGAAATATCAATTAAAGCGTCTTATCTTTTTTGAAAATATTATGATCGGGATAGGGGCAATTATTTTTGGGATTCTTGCAGGAATGTTATTTTCTGGAATATTAATATTTGTAGCGCCAATGATATTAAAGTTAGATATTTCCTTAGCTTATTACATACCAATGAAAGCCATTGTTGTAACGAGTATTATGTTTTTCGTATTATTTATGATTATTTCATTGTTTAGTGCAGGAATGATCCGGAAGAATAAAATTATGAAATTGTTTAGAGGATCAGCAGAAGCGAAGCCGGAACCGAAAGCATCCATTATTTCTTCTATATTAGCAGTCATATTACTTAGTGCGGGATATGCAGGAGCGCTTATGTCACACGGTGCAATGGTATTTATCATGATGATTCCAGTTACAACGGTAGTCATTATTGGTACGTATTTGCTGTACAAGCAGTTGAGTGTATTTATTATTAGACTATGTAAAAAAAGTAAACGTTTCTATTGGACACAGACAAATATTATTACTTTGTCAGATTTAGCTTACCGTATGAGAGATAACGCAAGAATGTTTTTTATTGTAACCATAATTTCAACTGTAGCATTTTCAGCAATAGGTACATTAGTTGGCTTTACATCAATGACAAAGACGATTATGGAGAGACCAATTGCGTTTCACTATCATTCTAAGCAAGGAAATAGTAATGAATTACAGCATATAAAAATGATTGACGACGGATTAAAGAAACATAGTATAACAGTTTCAAAAACTAATATTTCGACGAAGAAAACGGAGGAGCAGTCGTTAAAAAGCGCCACATTTATAAAAGAATCAGACTATAAGGAATATGCAAAGTTAACAGGAGAACCCTTTAATGCGGTATCAAAAAAAGAAGTTTTATTTTTGTCAGTCGATATACCAGGACCACCGATGAAAGAAAGAAAAGAAATTACTTTGTCACATTTGAATGAACCTTTAAAAGTGAAAAAATTTAATACTTCCTCATTAAGTAAAATAATAAGAGGTAACGTTTATGTAATCTCTAACAATCAGTATGATGCATTACAAGATGGATTTAAAGAGGAAAAAGATTATGTGTACAAAACAGAAGGAACGAAAGATGAAATTGAGGTTGGTAAAGAACTTACTAATCAGATGAAGCCTTATGAAGAACATGCAACGTTTAGTGCAGAAGAGTATGAACAAAACCAAAGTTTACAAATCGCAGGACCAATTCTATTTGTAGGTTTCTTTATTGGTATTGTATTTTTCGTATGTGCAGGAAGCTTCCTTTATTTCCGTTTGTTTTCTGATTTGGAGGATGATACTCGTTTGTTTGAAATGATTCGAAAAGTAGGCTTAACGAGTGGGGAATTATCGAAAGTGGTTACAATTCGATTGGCACTTTTATTCTTCGTTCCAATAGGTGTTGCAACATTACACGGAGCAGTAGCATTAACTGCATTAGGACAGATGTTTGAGTACTCACTATTTAAAGAAAATGCGATTGTATTAAGTATTTTCGTAGGAATTCAAATTGTATATTTCTTACTGATACGATCTCGTTATTTAAAACAATTGAAAGAGCGATTATGTATTCGTTAAATGTGTTTTTTTAACTTGAGTACAAAAAATTCTAAAAAGAGGCAGGTATTACCAAAAAGTGATAAAATGGAAAGAGCGAGGTGGAAAAATAATAGAAAGTAAGGAGGGAATAATATGAAAGCAACAGGAATTATTCGAAAAGTAGACGAATTAGGACGAATTGTTATTCCTAAAGAGTTACGAGAAGTATTAGGAATCCAAATCAAATCACCACTTGAAATTTTCGTAGAAGAAGATAAAGTCATTTTACAAAAATATCAACCTTACAATGCTTGTCAAATAACAGGTGATGTTTCAGATAAAAACATATCATTAGCAAATGGGAATATTACTGTTAGTATAGATGGAGCGAAACACTTAATAAAAGAAATAGAGAAGTTTTTAAACAAGAGTGAGGCTTAGTCTTAATTTATATTATTTTTAAAATTTCATATCATTCTTGAAAAACTATAAAAGGACCAATTTAATGGTCCTTTTATTTTTATTTATTATTGGTTGAACCAATCGGATTTTTGTTACCTAAAAATTACGAGATAAATAAAAAGAGTAATATAGAGTTAGTAAGCATTATTGAGAAATATTTTGAAGGAAGGAAAACGAAACGAATAAAACGAATGTTACATTTAAGTGTTTCTTATAGTGGTCTGAAATGAAAATAATATATTTTCAGGGGGGATTACGATGAACAGTAGTACAGCGAATAAACAAAAAGGTATACAATTGATTCCTTTTACTGTAAATAAGGTGGTTGAACAAGTAAATGAAATTCCACCAGGTGTACAACTCATTCATGCTCCGCAAGTATGGGAGAAGAGTGCGCAAGGAAAAGATATTGTTGTTGCCGTATTAGATACAGGATGTGATATGAACCATATAGATTTAAAGGATCGTATTATCGGTGGAAGAAATTTCACGAAAGATTACGAAGGGGATCCGAATATTTATCTTGATAATAACGGACACGGTACTCATGTAGCGGGGACAATTGCAGCGACTGAAAATGGTGTCGGTGTTTTAGGAGTCGCACCACTTGCTAAAATGTTAGTATTAAAGGTTTTAGCTGGAGATGGTTCTGGGAGTTATGAGCAAATTATTGAGGCGATTCATTATGCTGTAAATTGGAGAGGGCCTAATAAAGAAAAAGTTAGAGTTATTTCAATGTCACTTGGTGGCCCGGAAGACGTTCCAGAATTACATGAAGCAATTCAAAATGCGGTAAAGCAAGATGTTCTTGTTGTATGTGCTGCTGGTAATAATGGGGATTGTAATGATAATACGGAGGAACTAGATTTCCCAGGTGCCTATTCCGAAGTAATCGAAGTTGGCGCTGTCAATTTAGAGCGGAAAATCGCATGTTTTAGTAATTCAAATCAAGAAATTGATTTAGTGGCGCCAGGCGATGAAATATTATCTACGTATCCTGAGGGGAAATATGCGGTATTAAGTGGAACTTCTATGGCGACACCGCATGTCGCTGGAGCGCTAGCATTGCTTATAAAGCAGTGTGAGAGGGAATATGGTAGAAAATTATCAGAGCCAGAAATATATGCACAACTTATTAAAAGAACTATACCTTTAGGATATGAACGTACATCTGAAGGGAATGGATTAATAGATTTATTAAAAGAATAGAAAATACTAAAAAAACATCTCATATGAATATGAGATGTTTTTTAGTATGGTTCTGTCGCATGTGTTACGACGTTTAATAAACCCGGGAATCTAGCATGTAAGTCATCTTCACGAATTGAAATGAAACGTTGAGTTCCTTCAAGGCGTGTATACATAACACCGGATTCACGTAAAACTTTGAAATGGTGAGATAAAGTTGATTTCGCAATCGGAATGTTTAACGAACCACAAGATTGTTCATTTTTCTCTAGTAGCATAGTTACAATTTGTAAACGAATTTGATCGCTAAGTGCGTATAAGACAGAAGAGAATTGAATTTCTTCTCGATTTGGATGATAGAGAGTACGCATTTTTTCACCTGCTTGTATAAGTTAATATATTTGCACTATAACATAGAAATATAGGGGGAGAAAAAATGAAGTATACAAAATTGCAAAAGGCAGGACTAAATATTTCAAAGTTGGGGTTAGGAACAAACGCTATTGGGGGACATAATTTATATGCTGATGTGAACGAGGAAGAAGGGAAACGATTAATAGAAGAAGCTATCCAGCAAGGGATTACCTTTTTTGATACAGCAGATTCATACGGTTTCGGTAGATCAGAAGAATTAGTAGGAGAAGTATTAAAAGGAAAACGCCACGAAGTTGTACTTGCTACAAAAGGTGGAATACAGCCGTTATTAAATGGAGGGGTTTATATTAATAATGAACCAAGCTATTTAAGAAATGCTGTAGAAAATAGTTTAAGAAGATTACAAACTGATTATATTGATTTATATTATTTACATTTTACAAATCCAGAAATAAGTTACATAGATTCAATTGGTGAGCTTACTCGTCTAAAAGAAGAAGGGAAAATTCGTTCAATAGGAATATCAAACATAAACCTAGAGCAATTAAAGGAAGCGAATCAACACGGACAGATAGATGTTGTACAATCACCCTATAATATATTGGATCGTGCTGCTGGGGAAGAACTTTTGCCGTATTGTATAGAATCAGGTATTTCATTTATTCCGTACGGACCTCTTGCCTTTGGGATACTAGGTGGAAAATATACAGAAGATTTTAAACTAAGTGAAGGTGATTGGCGTCAAAGTGTAAATCTATTTGAAGAAAATACATATAAGAGTAACTTTAAGAAAGTTGAAAAGTTAAAAGGCTTAGCTAAAGAAAAGGATCTCGAAGTATCGCATTTAGCTTTAGCGTGGTTATTAAACAAAAAAGGAATTGATACTGTTATTCCTGGTGGGAAACGAGCGGAGCAAATAAAAGAAAGTGTAAGAGCGGTGGAAGTTTCATTGAATGAAAAGGTTATAAAAGAGATTGAATCTATTTTAGAAGATTAATTGAAAGGAGGGATATTTCCCTCTTTTTATATAAAAGGAGAAGATTTAAATGAAAAGAGTACTAGCTGTATTCTTTACAATCATGTTTATGATCGGTACAGATAATTTCTTAATTTCACCACTTTTACCGACTTTACAACAGGTGTATCATATTTCAACTGAGTTGTCAGGGTGGATGGTGAGTTCATATGCTTTAGGATACGCTGGATTTGCGCTTATCACTGGTCCTATATCAGATGGCTTAAACAGAAAAAAAGTGATGGTAATAGGAATGAGTTTTTTTGCGTTAAGTACGTTTTTATGTGGAATTGCACCGAGTTTTCTATGGATGCTAGCATTTAGATTTTTAGCAGGTGTGAGTGCAGCCTTTGTATCTCCACAAGTGTGGGCATCTATTCCGCTCCTAATAGAGAAGAAGCAAATTGTAAAAGCAATTGGAATTGCAACAGCAGGGCTATCAATCGCCCAAATTTTAGGGCTGCCAATTGGAGCATATTTAGCAACGACACATTATACAACACCATTCTTCGTCATTGGTATATTATCAGCACTACTTGTCGTTCTTATTTATGTAGTATTACCAGAAATACAACCGGTTCACATAGGTGGAAATAAAACAAACATTTTAAAACGCTATAAACAATTACTTACAGATTCAAAGGCTTCATTATCTTATTTTGCATATTTTGTTTTTTAAACTGGTAATTTTGCTGCATTTTCATTCTTTGGTGTGTGGCTTTCCAGTCAATTTGGCTTACAAGTTCATGAAGTAGGTACAGCTATGCTCGTATTAGGATTAGGAAATTTAACTGGGAATATTTTTGGTCCTAGAATCGTAAATAAAATTGGTTATAACCTTTCTTTCTATGGCGGCATTATATTTATAGCAGTGCTATATGTATTACTTCCTCATATAAAGAACATTATATTTGTGGAGTTATTATTTTTTGTTTTATTTTTTGTGACAGGAATTTTGTTTGTATTGATGATGAGGCACTTACAAAACATGTCTATTGTAGCAAGAGGAACAGGAGCAGCTCTTGCTAATGCTTCGATGTATATTGGTCAAATGATAGGAGCGGCAATAGCAGGACTGCTATTTGCGGCATCTCACAATTTTATATTTGTAGGTAGTTTTACTGCTTTCCTATATGTAGTCGCTTTATTATTGTTTAGAAAAAGTGAAAAACTTACTGGAAATCGTGAAACAGGAATTGCTTCATAAAGCCTGTTCAAATAAAAAATAGCTGTATTTCTTCGGTTGAGGTGACATCAAATAAAACGAGTACAAGAAGTGCGGTTAGTGTAGCAATGAAAACTTCAGTTGAAAACCAAATATGAAATATATTAAATCAATATTAGAAGAGTAATAATACAAGAAGTAGTTTTTAAGTGCAGAAGCTACAGAAAGTAGAGAAATAGTGTATAGGCATTGTAACAAAGCTATGGAGAATCAAAAAATAAAAATCCCTACAGAGATAGGGATTTATATATCGGCATATAGTTCCTTGGAAAGGATGTACTAAGTATAACATATAGGACTACTTATATTTGTGAAGTAGATGTGAAAGTAATGTGAAAAATGTTGAAAAAAACACTATTTAAATAGAGAATAATGTAGATAAGAGTATGGATTTTGCATAAATATTATGTTATATTTTTACTTATATGTTAAATATTACATATTTTTATATTGTTGGGGATAAAAGGGAGAGATTTAAATGCAATGGTATTTGAACGCTCTAAAGAATTATGGGAATTTTAGTGGTAGAGCTACGCGAAAAGAGTACTGGATTTTTAGTCTATCCAATATCGTAATTTTTTGGCTACTTTTGTTTTTATCATCATTTTCAGAGGTTTTGGTTGCTATTATTGCATTGCTATTTATGTTAGTAATGATTATACCAAGCTTTTCGGTTGGAGCACGTCGGTTACATGATATTGGGAAAACAGGATGGTGGCAACTACTAAATTTTGTACCATTTGGTAGCGTTGTTTTACTTGTATTTTTCATCATTGAAAGTGAAGAAAATGACAATCAATACGGACCAAATCCGCATACAAAGTTAAAAGAAGCGATTTAATAAACTAATTTCGTATATAGCATTACTAGTTCAACAAATTTTGCTTAATATATCTATTCTTAAAATGTTTTACATGAGGTTATATTATTAGGTTGATCTAAGCCAATATGAATTTTGGATCAGTAAAAATGGGAAGAATAAAGGTAGAGTGAAAGTATCATGGTAAGAAAAAATTTCTAAATAAAAAGCACTGTTTTAGCTAATTAACTAAAACAGTGCTTTTCTTTTTGATTGAACAGTTGCTGCATTTTCATCATGTATGCCTGCATCTTTAATAATTCGTTGTTTTGCTTTATTTAATAGATGGTTTACTGCTTCTCCAAAATAGTTAGCTTCGCTTTTCGTGCGGGCTTCTCGTAAACATTTATAGTTTTCTAGCAGTTCCTCTTTTTCAGTGTCTGTTAAGAAATCTTCTATTTTCTTTTTTGTCATACGAAACACCCTTTCTTCTGACAAACGACGCAATAGAAAATATTTATTATTTATTATAGCAATAATTTTTAAAAAAAGTATAGACTAACGTCGTAATAATTTGTCAATTTCTTGAATCTTCTCATCAGCTTTCCCAATTTGTGTATTTTTAGCCTGCTCACCACCAAGCGCTTGGTGCAGTAAGAAAGTCTGACCGGAAATAGCAGTCACAATGGATACTTTAATAATTTCTTTTATTAAGGTGACATCGAATAGAACGAGTCCAAGAAGTGCAGCTAGGCTACCAGTGAAAATATCAGTCAAAAACCCAAAGTGAAAAAAAGTTTTCAAACGGCGTGGAAGCAATAACTTGCCTTGGTTATTGATAAGATGGGAAACGAAACCAGTAATGCCACCAACGAGAATAGCAGTTAGCCATTGATACATTTCCATCGAATCCACTCCTTTTAGTGAATAAGATTCGATTTTTTTATATTGATTCCTTTTAATATTTCATAGAAGCATATTGAGAAAGTTTGTTTGGGTTTATTATGTATTCAATTTAATTATAACAGAAAAATCTGATATATATGAGTCTATTATATGACGCAGTTATTCCTTAATATGAATGTAGAAAGGGGTGCGTGATATGAATATAGATTTCCGAATAAGAAGTGTGGATGGTTATACAAAAAATATAGGGGAATTAGTAAGCATGCTGGAGTACACGAGGGCTGTAACATTACAGGAAATAAAAGATCTGTCAGTTGAGCAATTAGATTTAATGATACCGAGTGGAGGGAATTCCATTGGAGCGTTACTAAAGCATATAGCAGCTATAGAAAAAGCTCACCAACTTATTTCATTTCAAGAGCGTGACTTTACTAAAGAAGAATTAGAAATATGGGAAGACGCACTGTATTTAGGGGAAGTGGGGAGAACAATCCGTGGTCATGAAATAAAGTATTATGTACAACTTCTACAAAGTGTCCGAGAAGAATCTTTGAAGTATTTGAGTGAACAAGATGATGAGTGGCTTAAGTCAGAAAGAAAGTGGCCTAACGGTGTAGCATATAACCAGCACTATCTGTGGTTTCATGTGCTAGAAGATGAGATTAATCACCGTGGACAAATTAGAATGATGAAAAATAAATTGTTTGAAAATTACGTTAAATAAGGTAGCTTTTTGTATAGATATTCCATATAATGAGAGTAATTAAAATAAGAACGGGGTGATGTATTATGGCGAAAATAGCTTATATGAATAATAAACCAAATACAAAGGTGGATGGAAAGGGCGAGACTATATAAGGGAGCGCACGATCCTTCCGCTTAGCTTAAACTAGGGAGGATATCAATTTGAATCAAAATATTTTAGAATCGTTCGGCTGGGATTCTTTTTTTGAGGAACAAGCTGTAGAGAACTTTGAAGTAGGGCGTATTTTACTTGAGCATAAGCATATATATCGAATTATTTGCAATGATGGTGAATATATGGCAGAGCTGTCTGGTAAGTTTCGGCATGAAGCAGTAACGAAGGGTGATTATCCAGCGGTTGGTGATTGGGTGTATATAAAAAAAATAGAGAATGAAAAGAAAGCAATTATTCATCGTATTTTTCCTAGAAGAAGCTCTTTTTCTAGACAAGAGGCTGGTAATCGAACGGAAGAACAAGTAATAGCAGCAAATGTAGATTATCTATTTTTAGTGAATGCACTGAACCATGATTTTAACGTAAGAAGAATGGAGCGCTATTTACTATTAGCGTATGAAAGTGGTGCGCTGCCTGTTATTGTTTTAACAAAGAGTAGCTTATGTGAAGACGTGGAACAGAAAATCGTTGAAACGGAAGCTGTAGCAATTGGTGTTCCAATCTTCGTCGTTGATAGTTTAGAGCATACTGGGATTGGATCGTTGCAGCAATTTGTTGCTTCAGGAAAAACAATTGCTTTAGTCGGTTCATCTGGGGTTGGAAAATCCACTTTATTAAATGCACTCATAGGAATTGAAGTAGCAAAAACGGGAGATATTCGTGAGGAAGATAGTAAAGGAAGACATACGACAACGCATCGTGAATTGTTCCGATTACCGAGTGGTGGTTTAGTTATTGATACACCAGGCATGAGGGAACTACAACTTTGGGAAGGAAGCGATGCGATTCAAACAACATTTTCTGATATTGAAGAACTAGCAAAAACGTGCCGTTTTAGGGACTGTAAGCATGAAAATGAGCCAGGGTGTGCAGTGCATAATGCAATTGATAACGGAATTATTACGATAAATCGTTTGCAAAGCTATAAAAAATTACAAAAAGAACTGGCGTATTTTATGAGAAAACAAGATGCTATTCTTGCAAGAGCAGAGCGTGATAAGTGGAAAAAGATTACTAAACAGCATAAAAAAATGTAAAAAGCCAAAGGGGGATTCCCTTTGGCTTTTTACATTTGTAAATTTTATAATAATATTATTCATATATATGGACAAAGGGAAATTATTTGTTTAAACTTTACAAAGTATTCATCATAATAGGTTATGAAAATAATAATTAGGGAATGGGAAATATTTATAGTTCACTAAATTTAACTTTTGAAATTGAAAAGCAGGAGGTTTGTAATGGGTAGACTATTAAATTGGTTTCGTGATATGAAAGTAGCAAAAAAACTACTAATTTCATTTTTCGTCATTTTAATTGCGGCTGTTTCTATTATCGGAGGCATGTCTTATCAAACAGCTAAAAAGAATTTTGAATCACAAATTACGAGTAGTGCTAACGACAATATAAAAATACTGGATAATTTAATCAATCAAATGATTGATGCGAAATTTAATGACGTGAATAGTTTTGCACGGGTGATTCAAGGGAATATGTATCAAAGCGATAGTCATGATGAATTAAGGAAAATGTTATCTCAATATATAAATTTAAATAAAGATGTTGAACAAGTATATGTTGCCGGAAATGATAAAAAATTTGTGCAAGAACCAAATATACAAATGGCAGCAGACTATGATCCCACAGAGCGTTCTTGGTATAAAGATGCAGTTGCAAAACAAGGTGGTATTGTCATTACTGAGCCGTATAAGGCGAAAGGAAATGGACATATTGTCGTAACAATTGCAAAACAAACAGAAGATAAAAACGGTGTTGTTGCAGTAGATTTAAGTTTAGATAATTTATTAAAAACAACAAAGTTAATCAATATTGGTAAAAAAGGATATGCTTTCATTTTAGATGGGAAACAAAAAATAATTGCTCATCCACAAGAAAAATCAGGAGATAAGGCAGCTGATTCTTGGGCAAAGAAAATTTACGAAGATAATCATGGTGCTTTTTCTTACTCTTATGGCGGTAGCGAAAAGCAAATGGTATTTGCTACAAATGTAAAAACTGGTTGGAAAATTGGCGGGACGATGTACTCAAATGAAGTAATTGAAGCTGCTCAACCTGTATTTTATAATATGTTAATTGTTATGCTTATCTCATTAGTAGTAGGTGGAACACTTATTTATTTTGTAACACTGTCAATTACGAAGCCTTTAAAGAGATTAGTTGTTACCTCTAAAGAAATCAGTGAAGGGGATTTAACACAAACAATTGAAATTCATTCTAATGATGAAATTGGTCAACTTGCAAAAGGATTTAATGAGATGACAGATGCATTGCGAACGTTAATCGGAAGAATTAATACTTCGGCTGGACATGTTGCAGCAGCATCAGAAGAGCTAACGGCAAGTGTAAGACAGGCCAGCGAAGCGACTGAGCAAATTACAACGGCAATGGATGAAATATCGAGCGGGGCAACAACGCAAACGACAAGTGTAGAAAATGGTGCAATGTTACTATTTGATGTAACGGAAGGAATTCAGCATGTAGCAAATAGTTCATCATCAATTAATACGGCTTCTGCTCATACTCGTGAAAAAGCAGAAGATGGTGGAAAACTGGTCGGAAAAACAGTAAATCAAATGCAGTCTATTGCAGAATCTGTTTCGCAATCAGATGAAGTTATACAGTTATTAAATAATAAATCAAAACAAATTGGTGACATACTAGAAGTAATTCAAAATATCGCAGATCAAACAAATCTTCTAGCTTTGAATGCAGCAATTGAAGCTGCAAGAGCAGGAGAGCACGGAAGAGGATTTGCAATCGTTGCAGATGAAGTACGTAAATTGGCGGAGAAGTCTAGCGTATCTTCTAGTGAAATTAGTAAATTAATATGTGAAATACAAGATGACATGAGTAAGACGGTAAAGTCTATGGGGCATGTAAATGAAGAAGTTCAATCTGGACTTGTTATTGCGAATGAAACGAAGCAAAACTTTACTGAGATTTTACAATCTACAAATGAAATTGCGGATCAAATTAAAACGATGGTTGAAACGGCTAACGGGATGTCAAAAGGTGCAAATGAAGTGTCTATTTCGGTAGGTCAAATTGCAATGACAGCACAGAATAATGCGACGAGTACTCAAAACGTTGCAGCATCGGCAGAAGAACAACTAGCGTCCATCGAAGAGATTAGTTCTGCAGCTGGTACATTATCTCAAATGGCGGAAGAGTTACAAGGGTTAATTGAAAGATTTAAAGTTTAACAGAGGACAGGCTATCTCCAAAATAGCAGTATGCGATTTTGGAGTAGTCTGTTTTTACTATGTAACATGAAATGTGATAGAGAGTATGTTTATGATGTTTAAAGGTATATCATGTATAATATTTGTCGAAAAATAGAGGTATTTGTTAACTTTATGTATAATTATAATCATATAGAATGCAAATAAAGGAGATTATTAATATGGGAGTGTACTGGGGGACCAAAAGACATTCTTGGCTTAGTTATGTCTCATTTTGGTTAAGTATTTCATTTTTTATTGTTTTTCTAATTGAAGTGTTTATTTTAAAAACACTTTCGAATAGTTCGGTGCAAATTGTTAAATATTTTTATTTGATATTTGTACCAGTAAACATCTTTCTTAGTTTAAAGTTACTCTTTAAGAAGAATGAAAAGAAAGCATTACCTATTTTTAGTTTCATTGTATCATTATTATTTACAATTTTAATACTAGTATTAGCATTAGTAGCTACTGGAAAGTTCTTTTAAGGAGAGTGATGTAAGTCACTCTTCTTTTTTGTTGTGAGCAAATAATGAATGGGTACAGGTTTAAAATATAAGGGGGGGGGAAGTAATAAAGTAAGCCATATAATAATAAAGACTAAATAAAGTGTTTTATATAGACTTATGAAGCAAATGAATACGGTAAGAATAGCGATATATGGTACAATACATATGGATAGTGATAGAGATAAAGGGTATATAAAATACTCATCGTTTTTTAGTAAGAGAGGGGTTATCTTATGCTATACGAGGATTTGATGACATTATTTCAAACAGCTCCGAAAGAAGAAGGTAGAGGCGGCTGGAAATATATAATCCAGGAACGAAATGATAAATATGAAATTGTTGATGAAATGTTAAAAAATGAAATGAGTGTTGAATTGTATTTTAATGAATATGATGAGGTGAAAATCACTTTATATAAAGATGGAATGCCTATTTCTACTATGCAAAGAATTGCGATTTCAAAAGTTGAATTAGACGAAGAGGAAGAAGGAATTCAATTCGTTTTAGAACGTATGCCTAGTCGGATGATTCGCTTGCAATTAAAGCCATATTTAGCACTCGAAATGGGACCGTACTGGGAAGTTTGTGATGATTGTGAATAAACATAAAAGGAGCATCCAATGACATGGATGCTCCTTTTATGTTTTTTGAAGTCGTTTAAAAGCAATAATCGGGAGTAAAATAATACTGACCCATCCGATTATAGGATATAAAATGTGGAGCAATTCACTGTAACCAACGTAACTAAAGCAATAACTAATTAGTAAAATGAAGAAAATAATATTGTTGTTTTGCCATCCGGTAATCGATTGCATCTGTTTTGTCATTCCGAATACATTGCCAACTAAAGTTGTGAACACTTCACCGAAAATAACAAGAACAAAGAAGAAGTGGAAAGTTGCATTAAATCTTCTTATGACTTCAGCCATTGGGATGTTATATTGATAAAATTGATCGACTGATAAGATCGCTAAATGGCTGCATAGTAAAATTAAAGAAAGTCCTGCCCCACCTAAAATACCACCCCATAAAATGGCTTTTCGATCTTTCACTTCACTGGCTAACGGGACGAGAACGCTTTGGGCGAGAGAAAGATTTAAGGCGACATATGTAATAGGGCTAGTTATCCACTTCATATTCCAGCTTTCTGCAGGAATAGTGTTACTAATGGGAGTTGTACCGTGAAAAAATGTTGTAATAGCAAGTCCTATAATAAAAATCATCATAATAGGTACGACAAGAGTATTTACCTCAAAGACACCTTGTAATCCACGACTACCTATAATGAGGCATGCAATTACTGTAATGAGAATGCCGAGTTGTCTTGGTAAACGAAGTTGCTCTTCAAATACTGCTCCAGCTCCTGATAACATAACGCTCGTTACACCAAATAATACGAGTAATAATAGTGTATTTACAACATTACCAAATACATCTCCAAATAAATATTTGTTAAATTCTTGCGCTGAAAATGCACCGATTTGTGATGAAAGCAACATCATCTTCGTGCCAAGCCAAATAAAAAAAAATCCACTGACACATATACCAATTGTTCCGTAAAATCCGTTCACTGTAAAAAATTCAACAATTTCTCGTCCAGTAGCAAATCCAGCTCCAACGACTGTTCCAATATAAGTAGCAGCGACTTTCTTTGCTACTTGCCATTGTTGATTGTCCATGTTATCCCTCTTTCTACTACGATGAGCTTGATTTACTATTATGCATATGTATGAGCTTGGACAATTAGACGTATGAAGTGTTTGAAAACATACATGAATTAATAGATATTAGGGAAGTATTAAAGGTGTTAAAACTTTGTTACATATGAGCCAATCGTTCGAAAGGATAGGGAATGTATGGTAAAATGTAACTAGGTTATTAAAAGAAAAACAGTATGAAATAATAAGAGGAGTGGATTGTATGAGTACGAAAACAAATGTTGTTGAAGTATTAAACAAGCAGGTAGCAAACTGGAATGTGTTATATGTGAAACTACATAATTATCACTGGTATGTGACAGGACCGCACTTCTTTACATTACATGAGAAATTTGAAGAGTTTTACAATGAAGCTGGAACGTATATTGATGAATTAGCAGAACGTATTTTAGCATTGGAAGGTAAACCGCTAGCGACAATGAAAGAATATCTTGCTACTTCTAGTGTCAGCGAAGGGACAAGCAAGGAATCCGCAGAGGAAATGGTGCAAACATTAGTGAATGATTACTCTGCACTTATTCAAGAATTGAAAGAAGGTATGGAGATTGCTAGTGAAGCTGGAGATGAAACATCAGCGGATATGTTGTTAGCAATTCATACAACATTAGAGCAACATGTATGGATGCTAAGTGCGTTCTTAAAATAAATATAAGAATATAAAGAAAAAAGTCATTGAAAAATTCTTTCAATGACTTTTTTGTGATTTTTCAGTTTTCTTTTATGCTATAATATAGTAAAAAGGAGGCGATGCAATGTTTCGCTTTTTCAAAACTGGAAAAGAAGAGCGTGAAATTACGAAAGATGAATTAGAACAAGCGATGGCTAAGTTTCTAGAAACGAATGCTAATATCGTTTATACAGTATTAGTAAATGATGATTATACAGTAAATTATGATTTGTTAAAGCCGTATTTACCTGCATTTCCAACAAACCTTTTTCTTATTACGAAGGAAACGCTTGAGGTATTTGAACATACAGAAGAAAACTTAAACCTAGTGAAAGAAATTGATATCGTACAAAAAGCAGTAGATCAATATGTAACAGAAAAAGAAATGTTTCCAATTGTTGAAGGTAGTGAAGATCGCCTTATATGCGGGGTGAAATTAGGGCCGTATTTAAATCGTATATTAAAAAGAAACTTATATATTTCAGAAAAGCATTATTTAGTTTCAAGTAAACCAGATAGAAAAAAACAAAAGAGTGGGTAGATGTATGGAAAACAACAATAAATATATTGTTGTCTTTTTTTGTTTGTAAAAATATTGATTTTTCAGTTTATTCAACTTTATAATAAAATTATTGGACAAAGTGGAGTAATGATTAAGTGTCATTCTAAGAATAAAGTATTGTTAGCGTGGGTTATATACATTGATTATAGAATGGTATAAAGGTTTGAGAAATAAATATTATAAAAGGTTACGGGGGAATTGGGGTATGAAAAATAGTATGACTTATATTCAATTATTAAATGAAACGTTACATTGTTATGCAAAGAAAGGAAGTTTGGAAGCGTATACTTATATAATGGAGCATGCTAAAGGTATAGTGGGGAATGAGGCGCAAATATATAATTTTAAATATGCATTAGCGAGTGCAGCAGGACTTGAAGAAGAAGCGTTGCATTTAATGAAGGAAGCTATTATAGAAAAGGGTTTTTGGTATGGAAATAAGTATTTAATTTCGGACGACGATTTAAAATCATTACATAAATTTGAAGACTTTCACAAAATGGTTCAATTATGTAAAGAGAGAGAAGAGTTAGCAAAGAAAACAGAACGAGCAGACGTGAAATATATAGACGGCAAGAAAAAAGAAAAACTATTTCTTGCAATGCACGGTGATCAAGAAAATATAGGAATAGTAGAACCATATTGGAAATCTATTTTGACACAAGATTATACGTTAGCTTTACCACAGTCTTCGCAAATTCAGTTTTCAGATGGGTTTGTTTGGGATGATATACATAGAGCAAAAGAAGAATTAAAAGAGCATTACGTTAAGTTTATAGAAAATCATACAGTAGAAAGAGTAATAATTGGTGGTTTTTCTGCTGGTGCAGGAGTAGCTTTGTATACGATTTTACACAAAGATATAGATGTAGATGGTTTTATTTTTATGGCGCCGTGGCTTCCAGAGATTGAAGAATGGAATGAGTGGTTGGAAGCGCTACAAGATAAAAATATAAAGGGATATATAGTGTGTGGGGAGCAAGATGAAGATTGTTTCGAATGTACGCAGCAATTTGTACGATTATTAAGAGATAAGAATATAGAACATAAGTATAAAGTTGTGCCTAATCTAAACCATGATTATCCTGAGAATTTTGATGAGTTATTAAAAGAGGCTATTGAATATATAGATGACAAAAGTAATAAGTAGTAAGGAAGGGAGATGCATCATAATTGATGTATCTCCCTTTTATTATTATAAATTAAAAACATTTGCTAGTAAGCGATAAGAATTCAATTTATCTTCAAATCGATGAGTAATTGTGACAATCATAAATTCATCAGTATTGTACGCTTTGCTTAAGTTTACGATTTTTTCTTTCACAGAAGATGGATCACCGACAATCATACGTTGACGATTTTCTTTTATACGGAATAAATCATAAGCGCTGTATGAATAATTTTGTGCAGTTTCGATAGAAGGAGTACCAGTTGTTCGCTTTCCTTGCTCTAGTAATAAGATTGATAAATCTAAACTAGAAGCAATCCTTTCCGCTTCCTCATTTGTTTCTCCGCAAATAACAAAAATAGCGACGATTGATTTTGGTTTATCTCCTAAATAGGAAGGTTGGAATTGTTCTTGATAAGCCTCCATTACCTCAGGTCCACCGTATCCGTTTATGAACTGTGCGAATGCAAAAGAAGCACCTTGTTGTGCGGCAATCTTTGCGCTCTCTCCACTAGAACCAAGCATCCACATCTCGGGAGATGTTGGAATCACAGGAGTAGCCTTTAAATTTGCATAATGATGGTTTTCTGGTACTTGATCATGTAAGTACATTGCAACATCTGCAATTTGTTCTGGATATTGATCAAGTGAGACCATTTTTCCTTCTTGAAGTGCGCGAGTCGCAATTGGCATACCGCCAGGTGCTCTGCCGACACCAAGGTCAATACGATTTGGATAAAGCGCTTCTAAAACGCGGAAGTTCTCAGCAACTTTATAGGGGCTATAATGCGGTAACATAACACCACCTGAACCAACTCTCATACGGTCCGTTTTTGCTGCAATATGAGATATAAGTATTTCTGGACTTGAACCAGCAAGGCTTATCGAATTATGATGCTCTGATACCCAAAAACGTGTAAATCCAAGTTTTTCAACTTCTTGTGCAAGCGTAACTGTAAGAGAAAAAGCTTGGGCTGCTGTACTACCATCTGAAATAGGGGATTGGTCTAATACACTTAACTTGATCATAGAATATACCTCTCAATCTTAATGTACATCCTATTATATATTTACTTATGAAAAATGCGTAATGAAATGCTCAAAATAAAAAGTGGATAAATTACATATCCACTTTTAACGTGAAAATCCTCGTTCATAATGATTCATTTCGACTACATTTATAATATATTCGTAGTTATCAATCTCAAGTTTTAATTGTTCACGTTCTTTTTTAGATAGATGCATATTACTAAGTTTGTTGCATAGCTGTTGTTTCTTTTCTTTTAAATACTTTTTTGTAGCATTGTAGTCGTAAGCTGGTTTCATTTTTAACCACTCCTTATTTGCTGTTGCTATATTATACGAAGCGTGAAGAGATGTGAGAGCTATCTCTTATGTATTTTTAGTGAATATTCAACTTGCTCAGTTGTTATGTTTATGGGAATTTATGAATAAAATGCACTAAACCACTAATGCCCATTTGATGAAGTAAGGGGTGGAATTGTGCAGAAAGATATAATGTTTAACACTGAGATGGATGAAACGTTACAAGTTATAAATAAGGGATTGAAGAAGACGACAAGTCCGAAACAAATTATTGTAGTAGGGGCTGGTATGGCTGGTTTAGTTTCGGCCTCTTTATTAAAGGCAGCAGGACATGAGGTGAAAATTTTTGAAGCAAACAACCGGGTAGGTGGCCGCATAGAGACAGTTAGAATGGAAGATACCGGATTATATTTGGATGTTGGGGCAATGAGAATTCCGTATTCGCACACATTAACGATGGCATATATAAGAAAATTTGGGCTACAGGTGAGCCCATTTATTAATAGGAATGATACGGATATTATTTATGTAAATGGCCGGAAAACGACGTTACAACAATACGAAAAAGATCCAAGTATTTTAAGATATCCAGTGGAAATGAATGAAGTTGGGAAAACGTCTGAGGAACTATTACTGTTAGCGGTACAGCCCATTATAAATTTTATAAAAAAGAACCCAGAAAAAAATTGGGATGTTGTAGTAAAGGATTTTGGAAGATACTCTACGGGACAATTTTTAAAGTATCATCCTTATCAATATAATACGTACTTTTCTCCAGTAACGATTGAAATGATCGGTGTTCTTTTAGACTTAGAAGGTTTTTTGGAAAGGTCGTTTGTTGAAACGTTGCGCTTTTTATATATTATGCAAGAGGAGAGTGGATTTTGTGAAATAGTAGGGGGGAATGATAGATTACCAAAGTCCTTTTTACCACAATTAGAAGAAAATATTATTTATAACCAAAAATTAATGAAACTGCATCAACACGATAATGGGGTGACGGCTTTCTATCGGAACGAAGAAACGTTTGAATATAGTAGTATAACTGGTGATTTAGTTATTGTTACGATTCCGTTTTCGACAATGCGTTTTGTGGAAGTAGATCCATTTGATTCTATATCTCATGAAAAATGGAAAGCAATTCGTGAATTGCATTATATGCCTGCGACGAAAATAGGGATTCAATTTAAAAGCCGATTTTGGGAAGAGCAAGGACAATTAGGAGGCAGAATTATAACAGATTTGCCAATACGTTACGCTTATTATCCAAGCTATGGAATTGGAGAGAAGGGACCAGCTATGATGCTAGGAAGCTATACATGGTCATATGATGCGTTGTTATGGGATGGATTATCAAAGGGGGATCGTATTTATTACACATTACACAACTTAGCAACGATACTAGGTGGTCAAGTATATGATGAATTCTTGTCTGGAATATCAAAAAGTTGGACATTGGATCCATATGCACTTGGAGGGTTTGCGCTATTTCAGGCAGGTCAAGAATCTGAGCTACAACCAGTGATTGTCAAACCAGAGGGAAGAATATTCTTCGCTGGAGACCATACGACGTTATATCACGGTTGGATTCAAGGGGCAATTGAATCTGGGGTTCGTGTAGCGGTAGAGGTGAACAAGTAAAATGTGTAAAATTCAGAAATTTCTTTACTATATAGTTTGAGATGGATATTATTATATATAAAAGAATTATAGGGAGTGTTTACAGTGAATCCATTATTATTCGATTTTCCTTCTGAATTTTATACTGAAAGGCTATGTATTCGAATGCCGAAACCAGGTGACGGTAAAGTTGTATACGATGCAATTCAAGCTTCTATGCAAGAATTAAAACCATGGATGGTTTTTGCTCAAAAAGAGCAAACAGAGGAAGAAGTAGAAGAAAGCATTAGAAAATCACATATCCAATTTTTGCAGCGTGAGGATTTGAGATTGCTAGTATTTTTGAAAGAAACAGGTGAATTTATTGCATCAGCTGGATTACACCGTATTAATTGGGATATACCTCAATTTGAAATAGGGTATTGGATTGATTCAAGATTCAGTGGAAAGGGCTATATGGTAGAGGCAGCAAAGGGTATAACAGATTATGCTTTTTCTGAGCTGAAAGCAAACCGCGTAGAAATTCGTTGTGATTCTTTAAATAAGAAGAGTAGAGCAATACCTGAGAAATTAGGCTTTAAGTTAGAGGGTACGTTAGAAAGTGCGAGTGTAGCAGTAGATGGTAATGGATTAAGAGATATGTGTGTATTTGCGATGACTAGAAATACATATGAAAAAGAAGAGCTGTAAGAAGCAGCTCTTCTTTTTGTGTATTATGGTACAGGATGTCCATTAGAACTTTCGAAAATTGTAAACCATTGTTGACGGTCTAAGTGAACTTTTGTGGCAAGAGCGGCCGTTTTAACACGATCTAATTTACCAGAGCCGATGATTGGCATCATTTTAGCTGGATGTGCAAGTAACCATGCATACATAACAGTATCAATGCTACTAACACCTAGCTCAGTAGCAACCTTTTGTAAAGTTTCACGTACACGTACGGCACGTTCTGATTGACCAGTAAAGATTTCTCCGCCAGCAAGTGGTGACCAAATCATTGGATTGATTCGTTTTTCTTGGCATAAATCAATTGTTCCTTTTTCAAAATGTTCAAGCTGCATTGGGGATACTTCAATTTGATTCGTAATAAGCGGGAAATCTAAGTACGAACTTAACATATTAAATTGGGAAGGTAAGAAGTTAGATACACCGAAGTGACGAACTTTTCCTTCTTGCTTTAAGCGTGAGAACGCTTCTGCCACTTCATTTGGATCCATAAATGGATCAGGACGATGGATAAGTAATACGTCAATATAATCTGTATGTAAATTTTTAAGTGATGCTTCTGCACTTTGAATAATATGTTCTGCACTAGTGTTGTAGTGAGCAACATATCGCTCTGGAAATTTTGGTGATGGGGGAGCGATTCCACATTTTGTGATGATCTGCATGTTTTCACGTAAGGAAGGCTTTAGATGTAATGCCTCTCCGAACAGTCCTTCACATGTATAACCGCCATAAATATCAGCGTGATCGAAAGTAGTAATCCCCATATCCATGCATTCTTCAATAAAAGAAAGTAATTCTTGTTTCGTCATATTCCATTCTGCTAAACGCCAAAAACCTTGAATAATACGAGAAAATTCTAGCTTTTCAGCCATTTGAACTCGTTCCATTATAAGTGCCCCCTTGATGAATAATAATATTTCTGAAAAGGCTTTCTTTCTACGTATTATTATATAGTCAGATGGGTGTACATACAATAAATATGTTTTGCCACAAAAACGATTATTTCTATATGCTATAATGTAAAAACATATAGCTATAAGGAGAGGTACGAAATGATTCCAGTAACAATATTAACTGGTTTTCTTGGTTCAGGGAAAACGACACTATTAAATCGCATTTTGTCAGAGAATCACGGTCAGAAATTAGCGGTGATTGTAAATGAAATAGGGCAAATTGGTATCGATAATCAGTTGATTATGAATGTTGAAGAAGAAATTATGGAAATGACAAACGGTTGTTTATGCTGTACTGTACGGGAAGATTTACTCGTTGCATTAAAACAATTACTAGATGTAAAAGCAGAAGGGAAAATGGACTTTGATGGATTAGTAATTGAAACGACTGGTCTTGCAAATCCGGGTCCGATTATTCAAACATTCTTTTTAGATCCAGTCATTCAATCTGCATACCAAATTAACGGTGTTGTAACAGTAGTAGATAGTTATCATATACATAAACATTTTGAAAAAGGGCTAGAAGCAAAGGAACAAATTGCATTTGCTGATGTCGTTTTAGTAAATAAATTAGATTTAGTGAATGAAAGTGAAAAGGAAAATCTCTTGCAGGAACTGCAAGGTATTAACCCAACTGCAAATTTAATCGAGGCCACTAACTGTGATGTAGATATTCCATCATTACTACAAATTCAAACGTTTAAAACGAAAGATACGTTACAAATTTATCCTCATACAGAACATAACCATCTAGAAGGTGTAAAATCGTTTGTATTACGTGAAGAGCGCCCGTTAGATTTACAAAAACTAAATGAGTGGATGTCAGCTGTCGTTCAAGAGCTAGGGGAGTATTTATATCGTTATAAAGGGATTTTATCCATCGATGGAGTAGATAAACGTATCGTTTTCCAAGGTGTGCATACATTGTTTGCTGCATCATACGATAGAGAGTGGCAAGAGGGCGAAGAACGAGTAAGTGAAGTCGTGTTTATCGGAAAAGATATTAATAAAGAATGGTTTCAAGAACATTTCGAGGAGTGTGTGAAATAAGTCTGCGTATATTGCAGGCTTATTTTTTGGACGTAACTAAGTGTTTTGTAGAAAAATACTAGATTGCCAAAAACGAAGGGTTAAAAAAAGCCTGTTTTCACAGGCTTGTATGTTCATCTAAAAGTAACTCCATTACAACACCTACAACTGGGCCTTCATCATCAATATCCCCGTTTAAACGGAAACCAAATGATTCGTATAGTCCCATTGCAAGTTTGTTGTCTGGGTGTAAACTTAAATAAATTATTTTACATTCAAATTTATCTTGTAAGAATTGAAGGAGTATGCGAAGGAAACGTTTTGCGTATCCTTTTCCTTGATATTGTTGGTCAATCATAAAGCGGTCTAACCACACACTTTTACGCTTTTCCCAATACCATCCGTACATTGCATATCCTACAAGTGTTTCTCCATCATATAAACCTATTGACGTTCCGTTTCCTTCATATAATGATTCTGCTAAAGAAAACGCATTACTTTCAATAAATTGCTGCTGGTCTTTTGCGACGTTTAAAGCAGCTACTGAACGCCAATTTTTTGCTGTTACTTCACAAATGTGAAGAGTCATAATTCCAACTCACCTTCTAAATTAATATAGCTCAAAAGCTAATATGGATAATTTTACTTGTTATTTTGGTCAAGTCAAGCAGAAATACATAAAAAAGAAGAGGTTGCCCAAAAGTAGCTGAATAGCTAATTTTGGGCAACCTTTTTAATATTTATGCTTCATTATGCTAATAAGAGCATCTCCATTGGTGAGCTCAATATTTTTATTCACTGCAAATTGCGCTCGTTGAAGGGGCACTTGGTTTTGTATTGTCTGCTGTATGTAATATCCTACAGGAGAAATCTTGCCAAGGGGTGTAAAAAAGATGGAGAATGCAAGTTCAATTTTCGTTTACCGACTCTTACTGCATCAGAAGTAGTGGTAGATCAATCTAGATTAGAGAAACTGCAATTTATTCCAGGAAGATATATATGAAGGAAAACGCCACCATACTGCAAGTTCTGTATATTGACGACAAGGTCGAGTGGAAACATCTAAAAGAATATGAGATGGATAAACATGAACATACAGAATCACATGAACATCAACCATTGTGTGGTGATACTGGCTACGATTAGAAAGCTACAGTTTGCAACAAGAAGACATGTAATTAGTATTCATGATATGGGGAGTATCCGAAATGCAAAACTTATTATGAGAGATTTAAAGTCATATGTGAGCAAAACAATGCCAGGTGGTCCGGTATTGCCAATAAGGCTCAGTGTTACCGGTTGCCCCTGTAGCACCCGTTGAATCAGTGGGACCTGTAGGGAATTGAAAAGGTTGCATAGGTGGAAGTGTCGGTTCGACTGAACCTGGATTTAATGCAGCGGAGGATAAAAACTCGTCCAATAAAATTCACCTCTGAAAAATTCGTATTACTAATAGTAAATGCGTGAGTAGAGCCAAATGAAATGGACAAGCGATTGTATATATGAAATTTAATAAAATAGTTATTTAATAAAAAAGCAGTTAGCTTTCGCTAGACTGCTTTGCTCCCTAATGTAGTTCTTGTTATGTAATTTAGATGAAGATACTACCTACTAGGATTAAGGCTCCTAGCAAAATTAGAGAATCAACTAAAATCAAGAACTGGTTTTTCTGTGGCTTTTTCAATTCTTTTATTAAGCTGAAAACTGCACTTAATCCGAAACAAATGTATAACAAAATCATTATCGTTCCTGACATGATTAACACTCCTAATATATCGATATCTTAATTATATAACGAAAAATATATACATGTAAGTTTTTAATGAAATCCTTATTTAAATAGGGAAATACAGCTGAAATGATAAGTATATCTACTGAATATTTCAGCTGGTATTCAAAGTTTTAGAAACCAATTTTTTTAAACATCTTAGTATATGTAATTACAAGTGCAGCTTGTACAATTACGAATAGTGAACCCATAAACATTTTGTGGTTATGATCTAATGCACCGAATATTGCCATAGATATTCCAATTAAGATAAAAAGTACACTTAGGAAAGGCGTAATTTTCATTAACACATTAAGTCTTTTATTTATATACAGACTTCCTGTTCTCAATAGATTTAAGTATTAAACGAACTTATAAATGTATTTTACTATATTTTTGTTTTTGGATATACAGGGACGTATATAAGTACAGGAGAAATTTGAACGAAAACGCTATTTGGGTAGGAAAGGATAATGAAAACTGGTTACAACTTTAAATGTAACAAGTGTGGCCATAATAATACTGAAGAAGATATTGATTATACGAATATGCTTTGTGGAGAACCTTGTGGTTGTGAGTGCAATGAATACGAATTAATTTGTAGTTCTTGTGGTGATGAAATTTGCAGCGGTAATGGATGGGGAGAATTCGACAGAAAAGAAGCTGCTGAGGATGCTCAAGAAAAACTACTTTATATGAGCAAAAGAGCAGCTAGCAAAAGCTAACTGCTGATCTCCTCCAAGATGTAATTTACTATGTAAATTACATCAACTTATTCGTTAGTAAGTATGTAAATCCTATGAGAATTAACAAATTGAACGAAATCAAAAAAAGAGTTATAGAATTTATAGAAAAACCATAAAAAGATTTAAATTACTGGCAGAATTGTGCCGGTTGTTTTGAAATCATCGTGATATATTTGTATTGTGAGAAATGGCGGAAAAGAGAAAAAAGTATCTATTCAGTAGGTGCTTTTTCTTTTGCACAAAACAAACGAACACAACGAACGAAAAAACAAGACGTTATGTTTTTTTTATATTTTTCATTTTGTTTTGCTAACTTGATTTTGATGTGACGTAACCTTAAGTATTTAAAAAATTAAAAAAGTCCCTCAATAATGTTAAAGGGACCTTGCTCACGCAAATGATCTGTAAATCAATTCATCTTTGATATACAGATCATTTGTATGATAATATTTATAAAGAATTGCTAAATAATGAAATTACATAAATGCTTTTAGAAGTTCTTGAATTAATGGGATTGCTCCACCAATAAATTTTAAAACTGCCATTGCGATTTCCATATTATTC